>DATLKH010000109.1:0-4004 GCA_035538475.1 Candidatus Dormiibacterota bacterium
GTGAGTGCGTCACGTCTTCGATCGGAATCTCGACCTCGATCTGGATGGCGAAGCAAGCTTCGAACCTCGACAAGCGTGATGGCTTGAGCCGAATCGACCACACCAATCTCATCTCGGTCTTCGAGCGTTTGCGCTTGACCGACCTTTCGGGGATCGCCGAAGCCACCGCGCACCGCCTGGCCCGCGCCGGTATCTACACCCCGATGGATTTTCTGCGAGCCACCAACGAACAACTGAAGCATTCGGGCATGCACTCAGAGGTGGCCGACGGCTGGGCGAGAAGGCTGCGGGGCTTCGAGGGCAGCGGATTCGAGCCGGGCGCGCGCAAGAGCTACAGCCATTCCCACGTCATGGCGCGCGCGACTGCATCACAGAAGGACCTGGAAGAGCTGTTGATGCGGCTCTCGGAGATGGTGGGGCGGCGCCTGCGACGCGCCGGCCGGCGCGGAAGCACCATTTCGATCGGCGTCGTTTATCGCCCCGACCCTGGGCACTTCTCGAAGCAGATCACGTTGTCGCATCCGATCGCAACCGGCGACGAGATCTATCAAACGGCGCTCAAGCTGCTCGCGGCGCGCGATCCGCGGCGCACTGTGGGCACGCTCGGGGTCGGCATCTCAGGCTTGGTCGACGGCGCCGATCCCCAACTGGATCTTTTCAGCGAACCCGAGCAGCCGCGGCGCCAGCGCCTTGAAGCTGCGATGGACGCGATCCGCAATCGCTTTGGCGAAGACGCGGTGCAGCGCACGAGGTTGCTCGGTCGGGCAAAAGTGGTCCGCGATCGAATTGCTTTCGGCAACACCGGCCATCCGGACGATGAGCGGGATCGATAGGGCGAACGCCATACTGCCGGTGTGACTGGCACCGCGCTCGAAGTTCGCGGGCTGACCAAGCGGTACGGAAAGCTGCTCGCCGTCAGCGACCTCAACCTCGAGGTGAGGCATGGCGAAGTCTTCGGATTCGTCGGCAGCAACGGCGCCGGCAAGACCACCACGATGCGCGTCGCGCTCGGCGTGCTCACGCCGGATCGCGGCGAGGTTCTGTGGAACGGCGCACCGATCACTTTCGAAATCAGGAAACGAATCGGCTACATGCCTGAAGAGCGCGGCCTCTATCCGAAAATGCGCATCGGCGAGCAGCTGCTCTATCTGGCGCAGCTTCACGGCGCGGATCACGCCTCGGCTTCAGCCGCCGTCGCGAACTGGCTCAGGAGGTTCGGACTGAGTGATCGGACGGGCGATGAGGTCCAGAAGCTGAGCCATGGAAATCAGCAGCGCGTGCAGCTCGCCGCAGCGCTGGTCTTCGATCCAGTGATGCTCGTGCTCGACGAACCGTTTGCGGGACTGGATCCGGAAGCGGTCGACGCGATGAGTGCAGTCCTTCATGAACAGGCCACCGCTGGAGTTCCGGTCATCTTCTCGAGCCATCAACTCGACCTGGTGGAGAGGCTCTGCGACCGGGTCGGGATCATCCAACGCGGCCGGTTGGTGGCCAGCGGCACGATCGACGAGCTGCGCGGCCGAGGACCGGCGCAATTCTGGGTCGACGCTCCGAATGCTGCGGCCACTTGGACCGCACCGCTCCGTGGCACGCAGATCGTCCGCACCGACGGCACGAGGTATCTCGTTCAGCTCGATGGCGGCGCCGACGACCAAGCGGTGCTGCAGGCGGCGCTGGCCACCGGTCCGGTGCACGAGTTCCGGCGACACGTGCCCAGCCTGCTCGACATCTTTCGTGAAGCGATGACCGAGGAAGCCGTTGCCACGCCTGCCTGAGACGCTCAACACCTTTTATCTGATTGCGCGGCGTGAGTTCTTGACTCGCGTGCGAAGCAGGTTCTTTGTCATCGGCACCTTAGTGCTCATGGTGCTGCTGGCGGGTTACATCGTCCTGCAGACGCAGGTGATCAATCGAACCGTGCCGACGAGCAAGCTCGCGTTTGTCGGCGACGCGCAAGTCCTCGCTCAACCGCTCCAAGCCGCCGCCAATGCTGAGGGCATCAAGCTGCAAATCCGCTCGGTGCCGGATCTGGCGACGGGCGAGGCCCAGGTCCGCAGCGGAGCTCTGGATGCGCTGATCAGCGGCGACGCGACCTCGCCGCAAGTCGACGTGAAGGAGGATCTGAGCAGCACGATCGCCGCGCCTCTCAATCAGATCGTGAAGGCGGTGGCCCTGAATCGAGCGCTCGCGGCGAGTGGAAGCGACCCTTCAGTGGTCGAGGGCAAAGTGGCGGGCGCCGGCATCAACGTCCGGTCTTTGGACCCGAATGCCACGGTGCGGACACAGCGCGAGGTGGTGGGCATCTTCACGGCCGCCCTGCTTTACGTCGCGCTTTTGCTCTATGGGCAGCTCGTGGCGATGGGCGTCATCGAGGAGAAAGCCAACCGGATCATCGAGATCCTGCTCTCGACCGTCCGGCCCCGCCAGCTGCTGTTTGGCAAAGTCGCGGGCATCGGCTTGATGGGCTGCCTGCAGCTCGCGCTTCTCGGTGTGGTCGGGCTGGTCGCCACCAGCCGGACGCACGCGATCATCGTGCCCAACGTCGGCATCGTGGCCGTTGCGGGTGGACTCGTGTGGTTCGTCCTCGGGTTTGTGTTATTTGCGCTGATTTACGCGGCCGGCGGGTCGCTGGTGAGCCGGCAGGAAGACGCGGGAGCGGTGATCGCTCCGATCACGATGCTCATAGTCGGCACGTATCTCGCGTATTTCTTTGTCGCGGCGAATCCCGACAATCCGATCGGCGTCGCGATGTCCATCGTGCCGCCGTTCTCGCCCATCCTCATGCCCGGTCGCATCGCGACGGGTGACGCTACCGCGTGGCAGATCGCCCTGTCCGTGGTGCTGGCGATCGCCGCGATTCTCGGGATGAATGCTCTGGCGGCCCGCATCTACACGAACTCGGTCTTGCGAATCGGCGCGAGGGTGGGATTTGTCGAAGCGTGGCGTGGGGTTGCCTAAAGGCCCTCGCGTCCTTATGTAAGCTCAGCATCGACATGCCTAAAACGGAACCCTCAGTCAGCGAACAACTGGAGTCCGCGCCGCCGGCCACGAGGCCCACGCTTGAGGCAGCACGGCGCGTTGTGAGAGCAATCGCTCCGGAAGCCGTCGAGATCGCGTACTCGAGCAAAGCCCCCAGCTCGCCGAGCACGATGTGGAAGCTCGCCCGATATGCGATCGACGGCAAGAACGTGATCGGGTTAGGCACTTTCCCCAAGCACGCGAACCTCTTCTTCTACCAGGGCAAGGAGCTCGACGACGGCAGCGGACTGCTTCAAGGCGGAGGAAAAGAGATGCGATCCATCACGCTCCGCACGCCCGCCGACGCCGACCGGGCCGAAGTGAAGCGGGTCGTGCGGCAAGCGTTCCAGCTCGCCGCGAAATAAGCCTTGGCTGAAGTCCTCCTTTTCCATCACGCGGGCGGCCAGACGCCGGGCTTCAAGGAATTTGCCGGCGAGCTGCGCGACGCCGGCCATACCGTGCACGCGCCGGACCTGTTTGGCGGCAGGACGTTCACCGATCTTCGCGAAGGCGTCGCGTACGCGCAGGAGACCGGATTCGACAACATCATCGAAAGAGGCGTCGCAGCAGCCGATTCGCTGCCGCGAGAGATCGTGTACGCCGGGTTCTCTCTGGGCTGCATGCCGGCCGAGAAGCTGGCGATCAGGCGACTGGGAGCCAGAGGGGTCGTGCTCATGAGCGGCTTCGCGCCGCCGTCCTACTTCGGCAGCTGGCCCGAAGAGGTGCCGGTGCAGATCCACATCATGGAGAGCGACCACTGGGTGACCGAAGAGGACCTTCCCGCGGCGCGTCAGTTCGCGGACCGCAATTCGAACGCGGAGCTCTACCTGTATCCGGGAGACCAGCACCTGTTCGCAGAAAAGGGGCCGCAGTTCGAACCCAACGCGGCAAAGCAGCTCCGGCAGCGCGTTTTTGAATTCCTGGCTCGCGTCGATTGAGCGAGCCGGCGGACGGCTGGTTCACGCGCGACGGCATCGATATTCACT
>DATLKH010000110.1:0-11413 GCA_035538475.1 Candidatus Dormiibacterota bacterium
AGCAACCCGAAAGGAAGCGCGAGCAGACCGAGCACCAGTGCTCGGTTTGCCGCGCGGTCGGTCACCAGAAATTTCCGCCGCCGAGCAGGATGTAAAGGATCGGACCGATGCCCCAGAAGAAGGTGATGACGATCCACAACACCTTCGCCACGCCGCTCAGGTCCTGGCGGTTCACGATGTTGATGACGCAGAGGACGAATGCGACCGGATGCGGAAAGATCGCCATCAGGATTTCGACGATGACTTTGAGAATCATGTGGCTACCCTAAGCGCTCGCTTGCCTCCTTGTTCCATCCGAGGCCAGCCGCCGGCCGGCTCGTATTCTCCATCGATCGCTTGATCGACCTGCACGTAGCTCGCTTTGATCCGGCCGCGGGCGACGTTGGCCACCGCCTCGAGGAAACGGTCGACCTCCTCTTCGGTGTTGTACGGGGCCAGGCTCGCTCGAACCGCGCCCGGCAATGCATTGCGGCGGCCGGTTGTCACGTCGTCCACAATCGCGCCGACTTCATCTTTTGTCATATGGAGCAGGTGAATCATGTAGGGATGGGCGCAGAAACAGCCGTGGCGAACCGCGATGCCGTATTCGTTGCTGAGCGCCGCGGCGACCAGCCCATGATCTAGTCCTTCGATCACGAAGCTCGTGAGCGCCAGCCGGTCTGAGTTTTGAAGCTCGGGGTTGCCCAGCACACCCACGCGCGGGATCCGGCTCAGGCCGTGAAGCATGCGGTTGCCGAGCTTCGTTTCGTGGTTAAGCATCTCGTCGAATCCCAGCTCGAGGAGCGTATCGATGGCAACCCCGAGCGCGACTGCGCCCATCACGTTGGGCGAACCCGCCTCCTCGCGGTCCGGCAGGTCGGCCCAGAAAGTGTCATCCCATGTGACGATGCTGATGGCTCCGCCGCCCATGACCTCGGGCGCGCCCGCGAAAAAGTCGCGAGGCGCGACGAGCACTCCGGCGCCGTACGGCGCATACATCTTGTGTCCCGAGAACGAGACGAAATCGAGATGACCGGGATCGGTCGCGGGTCGCACCTCCAAGCGATGATGCGGAGCCAGCTGCGCCGCGTCGACCGACACGCGTGCGCCGTACCGATGCGCCAGCTCGGCCACCTCATGTATCGGGGAAACAAAGCCGGTGACGTTGGAGGCACCGCAAACCGCCACGAGACCGATGGTGCCGCCGGCGGTCTTCAGCGCATGGTCGATCGCTTCCAGGTCGATGTGGCCGTCGCTCGTCAGCCCAACCATCACGTGTCCGCTTCGATGCCGCCAGGGCAGAAGGTCGGCGTGATGCTCCATCTCGGTGACGAGCACTCGCCTGCCGTCGAGTCGGGCCTGCTCGGCCGCGATCCGGTTCAGAGCGTCAGTGGTGCCCTTGACGAAGATGACGACCTGCGTCTGCTCGTCGACGCCGAGGAAGCGAGCGACCACTTCCCGGGCATGCTCGTAAGCCTCGGTCGAGAGACGTGACTTGTAGCCGGTTCCGCGGTGGACGCTGGAGTAAATGTCGGAAAACGCGGTTACGGCGTCGCGCACCCGCTTCAAAGGCGGGGTGCTGGCCGCGTTGTCGAGATTGATGCCGGTGACCGTCCTGCCGCCCATGACGGGGACTGGCAGATCGACTCCCGCGAAATGCTCCCGCCAGTGGCCCGAGTGCGAAGACGTCACCTCGGAGTAATTGTCCACCGGCACCAAGAAAAAGCCAGTCTGTATCAGGCACACTAGGTCAGGCCATGTCTGTCGTGTCTTTTACATGAAAGAAGAAGTTCGCTCGCCCGACGCGAGCCTGGCGGCGCGGGAGCTCGGCTTCCTGGTCGGACTTGCCCAGGCGGCGGCTTCGACGCAGAACTCGGATGAGCTGCTCCAGCTCATCATCCGCGAAACGACTTCCGCGATCGGCACCAACGTCTGCTCGCTCTATCTCCTTACGAGCGAGGGCCGCGAGCTGCTGTTGACCGCCACCAACGGGCTGAACGAAAACATGGTCGGCAAGGTGACCATGAAAGTGGGGGAGGGAATCACCGGTTCGGTGGCGCGGAGCCGCCAGGCCGCGGTCGTTCCGGAAGTGGGCAAGGACCCGCGGTGGAAGTGGGTGCCGGGACTTGACGAGGACCGCTTTCACTCCATGGCGTCGGTGCCGATCGAGTCCGGGCCCCGCCTGGTGGGCGTGCTCAACGTTCAGAGCACCGAGCGTCGCGAGTTCGACTCGGGAGACATCGAATTCTTGCGAGCCATCGCCGCTCAGGTCGCGGGCATCCTGGAGCGCAGTGAGCTGCAGCGGCGCACGGAAGTCCAGCTCGCCGAGATCCAGCTGTCGCACGACATTCACGAACGCTTTACCAAGCTGTCGCTTGAAGGCGCCGGCATCGCGTCGATCCTCGAAGTGCTCGGCTCACTCGCCGGCGGGCCGGCTGCGCTTTATGCCGCCGACGGCTACCGGGTGCGCGGCCAGGGTGAGCGCTCGGACGGAATGCCGCAGCGAATACACGTTCCGCCGTCCTTCACCCAATCGACGGCACGTGAGGTCAGGATCAGCGCGGGACGTCCGCCACGTGCCATCGACGTCGTGCCCGTGCGCGCGGGCGGCGATCTGCTGGGTTTGCTGGCCGTGGGCGTCGCCGACGAAGTGGTCGATGCGGAGGGCCGGCGGCGCGCGCTGGAGCACGGCTCGACCGTGCTCGCCCTGGAGCTCTCGAAAGAGCGTGCGACCGCGGAGGTCGAGCGCAGGTTGCGCGGGGATTTGGTCGAAGAGGTTCTGGCGGGCGGTCTCGAAGCCGACGAGGCCGAGCGGATCGCCCGCCAGGCCGAGCGCCTTGGTCACCGCTTGCCACAGCGGGCCTGGGTCGTCGTGCTCGAGCCGGACGACGACAAGACCGAGGCGGCGCTGGCAGCTCGAGCCCAGCAAGATCGCCTCGACGCCACGCTGAGCGGACTGGTCCGCTCGCGTCTGCCGGGCGCGCTGACTCTGGTTCGATCGAGCTCGGCCGTGTTCCTGGTTCCGGACGATGCGGCGCCCGACCTGGCCGCGATCGAAAAGCTGGCTGGGCAGATTCTCGCCACGGCGGCGCCGGTGATGAAGCCCGGGTCCGCATCGGTCGGCATCGGCAACCTCGCCAACGGTCCGGCCGAGCTCGCTCGCTCGCACCTCGAAGCCCGCCAGTCGCTCCGGCTTACGCGGCGCGCCGGCGGGAAAAGCCGCGTCGCCTCATATCGATCGCTCGGTGCTTTCCGGCTCCTGCTCGAGGTCCAGAGCCCGGAGGCGCTGCATCGTTTCGTCACCGAGCTCCTCGGTCCTCTGCTCGACTACGCGCAGTCACGCGATACGCCATTGCTCGAGACGCTCGAGGCGCTTTCGTCAGCCAGGTGGATTCGCCGGGCGGCTGCGCGCCAACTCGGCATCCACATCAACTCGATGACCTACCGCGTCGAGCGCATCGAAGCTTTGACCGGCCTGCAGCTCCACGATCCGGAAACGAGGGTCGCGGTCAGCATCGCCCTTCGTGCGCGGGCGATGTTGGGCTTATAGAACAAGAGGCCGGCGCAAATCCCCACGCACTCAGAGCCTGCGGCGTGAGTCCGCGGGGGCCCGTTAGAAAGGCCGGCCTCTTGAAGAAGTTGTGGCTTTAGCCGATCAACCGCGTCCGGCGGGAATGGCCGATGGCGGATGGTACGTTGCCGACTTCGCCTTCTGCAGCAGCTTCTGGGTCTCGTCCATGGTCAGCAATCTGATGGTCCGAACGTTCCGGCACGCTCCGGCGCTGGTGACCTTTACTGACACGGCTGCTGCGGTGACGTCGTCGGGAGCGTCGAAGATCCCGATGAAGTCGTCTTCGCCGAGCATCCAGTAGAACGACTCCAGTTTCCCGCCCAGGCTTTCGATCACTTCACGCGCGGCTACTGAACGGTCGCTCGGACTTTGGACCAGGCCCGCTATCGACGATTCCGAATAACTGCCTATCACGGCGAACTTACTCATCGTTCACGCACCTCCATACGGATGATCCGAGCCCTCTCCTCCAGCCTTTCGATGTTAGTCCTAGACGCTCACCAGTTCCAGGAGCATCGCCTCGACCCGCGGTGCGTCTTCGTGCACGCCCTTCGACTCGCTGAGCAGTGTTTCGACTGCAGCGCGCAGGGCGCGTTTCAGCTCCTCGGTTTCGAGTGATCGCACGAGCGCTTTTTCGGCGGCAGCGCGGATTGACTCCGGCAGCCTGTCGAACCCGCGTCCGTATTCGGACGGCAGCCCGAGGCGCAAACACGCAAGGGTCAGCGCATGGTCGCGAACCGCGCTGACCCAATATTCCGCCTGCCACAGTCGCCCGCGTTCGATTGAGAGCTGGGCTCGAACGGCGTGGTGGGCGGCCAGCCCGAACTCATAACTGCGCGGCGGAGGCTGCACGTGCTCTTTCTCCACCGAATGTCCGAACAGGAGTTGGAATCGCGGCGTGTGAGCGCCGAAGTCCGAGCCTGGCGTGAACGACAGGTCGACCTGAAGAGAGCCCGGAAGCAAAAACACGCGATAAACGGAAGACCGAAAAGGCAGGTCGAACAGCGTCACGGCTGCGAATTCGTCGCGCACGTTCTTTGTCCAGTCGACCAAGACGGCGTCGATCGACGCGTCTTTCGCTAGACCAAAGCTCAGGTCGATATCGGACCATCGATCGACCTCGCCTTCCGCACTCCCGCCGACAGCCGCCGCCGATTCGACGCGGCCGTCGGACTCGGCCATCTCGATCAACCGCTCGCGGACGTGAGCTCGGAACTCTGGTGTGAACACCGCGGCAAGGTTAGCGCCCAAAACAAAAAGGGCCCCGGCTTGGCCGGGGCCCTCTGGGCAGTGGGGTGGTCCTAGACGTCGCTGTAGAGCATGAACTCCCATGGATGTGGCCGGAGCGCGATCGGGTCGACTTCCTTCTTGCGCTTGTAGTCGATCCAGGTCTCGATCACGTCCGCGGTGAACACCTCGCCGTCGAGCAAGAACGCGTGGTCGCTCTCGAGCGCGTTCAGTGATTCGGCGAGCGAGCCGGGCACAGACTTTATCTTCGCCTTCTCTTCGCCCTCGAGCTCGTAAATGTCCTTGTCCACAGGCTCGGGCGGCACGATCTTGTTCTTGATTCCATCCAGACCGGCCATGAGGCATGCCGAGAACGCGAGGTACGGATTCGCCGCCGGATCCGGCGAGCGAAACTCGACCCGCTTGGTCTTCGGGTCGGTCGAATACATCGGGATGCGGACACACGCCGAGCGGTTGCGCTTGGAGTAGACGAGGTTGATCGGCGCTTCATAACCGGGTACCAACCTCCGGTAAGAGTTCGTTGTTGGAGCGCATATGGCGAGCAGAGCGGCAGCGTGCTTGAGCAGTCCGCCGATGTAATACACGGCGGTCTGGCTGAGTCCGGCGTAGCCCTTCGCGTCAGCGAAGAGGTTGCCGCCGTCCTTCCAAAGACTCTGGTGCACGTGCATTCCCGAGCCGTTGTCCTGGAAGAGCGGCTTGGGCATGAAGGTCGCGACGTATCCGTGCTGAGCCGCGACGTTTTTGATGACGTACTTGTAGATCATCATCTTGTCGCCCATCGTGGTCAGCGAGTCGAACCGCATGTCGATCTCCGCCTGACCCGCCGTTCCGACCTCGTGGTGCTGGACCTCGACGCGCACGCCCGCTTCGATCAGCTTCAGCATGATCTCGGAGCGCAGGTCCTGGAGCTTGTCGGTCGGAGGAACCGGGAAGTAGCCCTCTTTGTGTCGCGGCCGGAAGGCCATGTTGGGCTCGCTGTTCTTGCCCGAGTTCCAGATGCCTTCGTCGGAGTCGATGAAGTAGTAACCGCTGTGCGCGTTCTGGTCGAACCGCATCGAGTTGAAGAGATAGAACTCTGCTTCCGGTCCCCAGTAGCTGACGTCCGCGATGCCGGACTTGCGCAGATGCTCTTCGGCCTTCTTGGCAATGAACCGTGCGTCACGGGTGTACGGCTCGCGGGAGATCGGGTCGACGACGTCGCAGATCAGGAACAACGTCTTGTGCGACAGCACGGGGTCGATCGTGGCGGAGTCCGGATCTGGCATCAGCAGCATGTCGCTCTCGTCGATCGACTGGAATCCGCGAATGCTCGACCCATCGAATCCCAGCCCGTCGGTAAAGCTGTCGACCTCCAGCTCGCCGAGGGGAATGCTGAAGTGCTGCCACGTGCCGGGCAGGTCGATGAAGCGCACGTCCACGACCTGGACGCCTTCTGCTTTCGCGCGCTCGATCACCTGCCGCGGACTGGTCTTGCTGCCTGACTTCGTCTCAACTGCCATAAACACCCTCCAAGTGACAAATGGTCTGTGCGGGCTCTCGAAATACGCCCAAGCGAACGTGCTCGAGCGACAAGCAATGGCACCCCAGGCCATAGCGAACGTGCCGTGCTGGACCCGAACCAGCGGCCGCTCGGGTTAGGTCGGCTACGCCTCTCCGGGGCTGCGCCGCTTGACCACGACCAAGAGGAGCGCCCAGTACGCCACGATTCCGGCGATGTACAAAGCTGTCATGGGTCAATCTTCTCCAATGCCCGAAGGCTGAAATACAGGTGGTCATTACGAATTTCAACGGATTCGTCTTGTGTGGTCCATACGGCACCGCTGGTTCCTCAGAACTACCCGGTTGGTTGCGGCAGGGCGCCGCCGGGCGGGTCGTAGTGGGTGACGGGGACAGAGGGCGGTTCGACTCCGAGCTTTGGAACACCGAGGTCGAGCGAGACGTCACCGTGGACCATCTCGTCGCCCACCTCGAGATGCGCATGTGGCATGCGAAGCGGGACCAGGAAGCCGACCAGCCTGATCACGACAAAAGTGGCTGCGAAGTCGTAAACGACAATGACAGCTAGCGCGATGGCCTGAGCGAGGAACTGCTTCGGGTTGCCGTAGAACAAACCGGTGACGGCCGAATCCGCGGTCTTTCCGCTCCCGGGGTAGATGACCATGGCCGGGTCGGCGATCAGACCGACCATCAGGCCACCGATCGCACCTGGGAACAGGTGCGTGTGCATGACGCCCAGCGTGTCGTCGATCTTCTTGAAGAAGTTGACCCGCGGCAGATACTGCATGGTGAACCAGGGGATCACCGCAGCCACCGCCCCGATGATGATGGCGCCGAACCCGTTGACCCAGCCGGCGCCAGGTGTGATCGCGACCAGGCCCGCGATCATCCCGTTGACCATTCCCGCGACGTTGCTCTTGCCGGTCATGAAGACGTCGAGGAGCATCCACACGATCAGAGCCGTCGCGGTCGAGAGGTTGGTGTTGAGGACGGCAGCCGCAGCGTCGGCGTTGGCGGTGTAAGGGTCGCCGCCGTTGAATCCGTTCCAGCCGAGCCACAGCAAGCCGCCGCCGGCGATCGCCATCAGCAGGTTGCTGGGGTTGTTCTCCTGCCGGTCCTTCAGGAGTCGAGGGCCGACCACCGCGGCCGCGACCACCCCGGAAATGCCGGCAGCTACGTGAATGACATAACCACCGCTGTAATCGACCGCTCCCGGAAGTCCGAATGGACCTTGCGCGAGCCAGCCGCCGCCCCAGATGAGGAATGCGCCGACCGGATAGACGACCGTCATCCAGAGCGGAACGAACAACATCCACGCTTTGAAGTTCATGCGGCCGAGGAGCGCGCCCCCGAGGATGATCACGGTGATCGCTCCGAAGACGAACTGGAAGTAGACCATCGCTGAGAGCGGGAAGCGGAGCGGCGGCAGAGAGCCGGAGCTGGTCAACAGCGGGATGGTCGCCTGCTGAAGCTCCGACTGCGCGAAGTTCACTGGCGATGGCATTCCGATGATGTCTTGGCCGAAGAGCTTGGCCGACTGGCCAAAGCCCATGTTGTAGCTCCACAGCGTCCAGATGAGAAGCGTCATCGCGAATGCGTAAAGCACCATCAGCGCTGAGTTGAGAGCCCATTTGCGCTTCATCAAACCGGCGTAGAGGATGGCGAGGCCCGGCACGCTTTGAAGACCGACGAGAGTGGCCGCGGTCAGCTGCCAGCCTGTGTCACCTGCATTGAGCCAATCCGGGCTCGGCACCAATCCGTCAAGAAACATGAGGCGTGATCCCCCTTTGGAATAAAGATCCACGGCGCGCTAAGCGGGCCCCAGAAGCGCGCCTCTGGTGAATCCTCACAAAGGGCGAGTCTCGGCCACATGGTGCGGATGGAACGAAGTGCCTCCGGTCTCCTATGTGGTGTTGACATAAAAAAGCGGCCGGGAGGTTGGTCCCGGCCGCGAAGGGGAAAAGAGCGGTTACTTGGTTGAGACTGCTTCTCCGGCCGCGGCTTCCGCGATCCAGTCGCGAATCGGCGCCGCGCCTCCTGGATAACCGACCAGGCGGTCCACCAACTTGCCGTCCTTGAAGAGTCCCAGGGTTGGGATGCTCATCACGCCGTAGCGGATGGCGATTTCCTGGTTGTAGTCGACATCGAGCTTGCCGATCTTCACCTTGCCGTCGAACTCCACCGCAAGCCTCTCGACCGCTGGAGTCATCATCCGGCACGGCGGACACCAGTCCGCGTAGAAGTCGACCACCACGGGTTCATTCGATTTCAGGACGTCGGCCTCGAATGTTGGGCCGTCGAAATGGAGGAGTTTGTTCACGCTTACTACAAGCCAAGAGCCCGATGGTGTATTCCGCGGCACGGCCGTGGCGCGGCCATAATCGGTGCAGTGGAGGCAGTCCAGGCAGAGCCGGCGTCGCCCGTTTGGCGTCAAGCCGTGCACAGCTTTACCGCGCGACTCTTCGAAGCGGCGCCCGGCGCGGTGACCTGGATCTTGCTCGTGTCGCCGGCGGCGATCCCGATCATTTTCAAGCTTCCCGGCGCGATCTTCGTCGCTTTTGCGGTGATGCTGTTCGACGCCTACTGGCTGCTTCGTGCGATCACGATCGTGACCGGCGTCTACAGCACGATGCTCAAGATGCGGCGCGACATGCGCACAGATTGGCTTGCGCGGTGTCGCGAAGAGCAGGCTTCAGGCCATTCGCATCCGCTGGAATTCATTCACCTGTCGATCATCCCGACGTACACCGAGCCTTATCACGTGCTCGAGCGCACGGTGCAAGCCATCGTCGACGCCAACTACCCGGACGAGTTGAAGCTGGTCGCGATCATCACACGCGAAACCGACAAGCCGGGTTGGGAGAACGTGGCCCGGCTGAGGGAAAAATTCGGGACGCGCTTCCGCGGCTTTTATCACATCAAGGATCCACTCGAGCCGGGGATAGTGATCGGCAAGTCTGCCGCGATGAACTGGGGCGGGCGATGGATGGTGCGCGTGCTGACTGACGAGGGCTACGACCTGCGGAAAGTGCTTCTGACCGATCTTGACTCCGACTACCGGGTTCACCCCCAGTACTTCGCCTGGATCAGCTGGCATCATGCGCGCGAGCCCCTGCGCGACCACGTCATCTGGCAGCCCGTGCCGCTGTTTCACAACAACATCTGGCAAGTGCCGCTTGCCGTTCGAATCATGTCCGCCAGCACCTCGCAGTGGCAGATGTTTCTCCACTCGCGTCCGCATCGCGTGGTGGCGTTCAGCAGCTACACCTGCACCCTCGATTTCGTGCACAAAGTCGGGTACTGGGACAAAGACGTGATTCCTGAGGATTCGAGGTTTTATTGGAAGGCGTTCTTCACCTTCGGGAAGCTGTTCTCGGTCAAGTCGGTGTGGCTTCCGATCTACGGCGACTCCCCGCAAGCGCGCGACTACGCCGCCACCCATGTGAGCCAGTACAACCAGATCAAGCGGTGGGCGTGGGGTGTGACGGACATCCCGTACGTGCTCGCGCGATTCTTCAAGCACCCGGAGATCCCGCTCTGGCTCCGCATCCGCCGTTTCTCAAACCTCGCGTTCAATCACCTGAACTGGATCTTCCTGCCGATGCTGCTTTTGTTCGGCGCCTCGATGCCGCTGTGGGTGAGCACGGACTTCTCGCTGACCGATCTCGGGCAGACGCTGTGGGGGATTTCAGGGCTGCTGCTCGGCATCACGCTTTCGAGCGTGCTGTTCTTTCTCTACTTCGAGATCCGGATGCTGCCGCCCAAGCCAGAGGACTGGCCGTTTTGGCGTCAGCTCCTCGTCTATCCGACGTACTTCCTCTATCCGATCGTTGGTCTCGTGCTCAGCGTGCTGCCTGCGTTCGAGGCGCACAGCCGGTTACTCTTCGGCCGTTACCTCGAGTATCGGGTCACGGAGAAGGTTTGACGCGCATGGCGGAGTTCGACGCTGGGGAAGTTGGCAAGACGTTTCGAGAGCTCTTTCACCTCATGCACGACCGATTCAGGGAGCAGGTACGCGACCTCGACCACGGAACCCTGAACTGGCGGCCGCTGCCGAAGGCCAACTCGATCGCGGTTCTGGTCGCTCACAGTCTTGGTTCGGAGAGGGAGTTGATTCGGGCCGTGCGCTCACTGCCGAGCGAACGCGATCGCGAGTCCGAGTTCAAGGTTGAAGCGGAAGCGGCCGAGTTGATGGAGCTCCTCGACCGCGCTGATCGCGAGCTCGACGAGCATCTCGGTGGGCTGACTCAGCAGGACCTGATCGAGGATCGCCCGCGCAAGGATCATGAACCGCATACGGGTCTGTACTGGCTCCTGTCCAACTACGGCCACGAGCGCGAGCACCTGGCGCAGATCGAGCTGACGAAGCAGCTGTACGACTCTCGAACCTAGCTGTGGCCTCTTTTACGGATCGTCGCGACGATCCGGGGTTTTTGCGAACCAGACATGCCGTTTGTCGCGACGATCTGTGGGTTTGTGCCTAGGCTCCGCAGACCGGGCTGTTGACGAACCAGGGTAAGCAGAACCCAGGCCCGGCCAAAGCCCACAGCTCGAGGAGCGCGATCAGGATCAGCGACACCACCCAGACCGTGCCGGTGATCGGGTTGCGTCCCGGAACCGGCCACTTCTTCCATCCCAGCCGGCGGGCCATCCGCGGCCCCGCGATCGTGTCCAGAAACGGCCAGATCACGAGCAAGATGATCGCGACCGTCCCGATGCCGATCGAGAAGACGAATTCGTTCCCGAGCTTCAGGAACTGAAACAAAAACAGGAAATACCAGTCAGGTCTCGGGATGGTGACGGCGCGCGGATCTGCCGAAGGCTCAAGCTGAAGGTTCTTCTGCACGAAGGCCGCGAGGAGGCCGACGAGGATCAGCATCATCACGGCGATGATCGGATACGGCCAGAAGTGGTCCGGGAAGAAAGGATGCGTGTCTTCGTCCGGCATGTCGTCGGCCAGGTGATGGCCGGCGTCACCCATGAGGATGGGGAAGAGGGCCAGGCCGATAAGCACTGGATAGAGGATGTGGTCGGGTCCGATGGGCAGCCGCTTCCACTGCGGCTCGAGCGTATGGCCGCCGTGACCGTCAGCCTCGATGATCTGGACTTCTTTGGGTG
>DATLKH010000111.1:0-7782 GCA_035538475.1 Candidatus Dormiibacterota bacterium
CTCACCTCCGTCGTCATCGACGTTCGCCGTCACGTGCGTGTAATTGGGGTGCGACGGATTGGCATACGCCTGACGCTCGAGTGAAGGCAGGACTCCGTCGTAGACGACCGCAAGGGCGATCATCGCGGCGGCGTAGCTTCCCCAAGCCAGGTTGCGCACGCCCGCCGTCGAGCTCGAAAACCCTGGAGTCCGATACCCAAGGCCGCGGATGTTGAAGACGAGAGCAAGGCCGAACACGGTGCCCACGAGCAGGAGCGTGCTGAGTAGCAGCTGGATGGTGACCAGGCTCGCGGCGCCACGATTCCCAGGGTTGAGGACGCTCGGCAGGGCGATCAAGCCGGCCACGCCGGCCAGCCCGTAGCGGAAGGCAAAGATGAAAAGCATGGCCCGGACCAGATAGCTGAGCAGCGGCGACATTTCGCCCATGCGCTGCTGCATCACGCCTTTCTCCGCAAGGTCGAGCTCGCCGAGCGATGGCGCTGGAACGCCGCGCATCAATGAGGTCGCGGCGCGGCGAATCTCCGAAGCCGGCGGCGATCCCGGCGGCTTGCCGTTCGTTGCGACTCTTCCGGTCGCGGAATCTACCGTCCAGACCGCAGCCGAGATCACGGATCCTGGAACTGGTCCCGACGGCGTCAGCTGGTTGCCCGGAGCGACATGAACGACCACCACGCCTGGTTTGACCCGGCGCTGGATCGCGTTCGGTCGCCAGTTCGCCTCGGCCCAGCCGGCGGCGGCCATCGCCGCGGCGTGCGGATTCTGGCCCGGACCCGAGAACAAAAGGAAGGACGGCGTCCTGCCCTGCTGCTGATACGCGATCCGGACCGTGTTTCCGGCGAAGGACTGGAAGCGCGCATCCGTCTGTGCGGCAAGGCGGTAGCGGCTGCGCCCAAGGACGCGGACGAGCGCAGTTCTGGCGAGGTCTTCTGCTGAGAACGGCAAAACGCGCCCGATGATAAGTGGCCGCGCGCTGGTTGGCGCCGGCTACGTGCCTAGCTGACTACGTCGATCCAGACCAGGCCGGGCGGCAGGCTCACGGGCTGTCCGTTGTCGAGTGTGAAATTCAACGGCCCGTGGCTGTCGGTCGAGCTCCATGAGCCGGAATACTGCTGGCCTTTGTAGAAGATCTCCACGTGACCGTTGCTGTCAAGGTCGTAATCGTGGATGTGAGCCCCGTGACCGTCACCGACGTCGAGCAGATACACGCGAGTGTGCAGCACTATCAGCATCTCGATGCGGAGCGGCTGGTGCTGGCTCGCGTCCTGATATGGATGCCCTTCTTCTGATTTCTGATAAGTGCCGCTGCCCGCGTCATACGTGTACGTCGAGTAATGCTCGTCGACGTTGATTGATGTTCCGCCGGTGCCGCCGCTCAGATTCGGCCTTGCCTTCGGAACCGTGAACGAAGGAATGCCTCCGTACAGGCTTTCGGCGGACTGAACTTTGTCACCGTTGATCATCAGGTTGTCCGGAGCGAATCGGGCATTGGTTCGGTACTGGTAGCCGATCGTGTCGAAGAACTGCGGGACCGGATCCTGCGCAGCTCGCGCGCGTGTGGCTTGAGATTCGCCGGACTGGAACAGAAGTCCTTTGTAGTGGCGCGCGATCTTCAATGAGATGAAACGGCTCGAGCGCATCGGACCCACCAGGTCGGGCACGTTCTGGTAGATCGCGGTCAAACGCGTGATCCCGCCCTCGGCCACGTATTCGAAGATCGCGTCCGCCGCCTGCAGGCCGTTTTGATCCCGCGCGAACTCGTCGTTGGGAATTTGGATCAACGCCGGGAAGCGAAGCCCGATCGTGTGCTCCCGGTCGTGCCAGTAGATCCCGGTCTTGAGCGTGAATCCGGCAGGGACGAGATGCCCGGTCTGGTCGCGTCCGCCAGGCGCCATCTGCACCACCAGCGGGCCGGAGGGAATACCCGTGGTTGAAAACGAAGCGCTCTTGCCGTCCTTCGCCCAATTGAGCGTCGCGACCTGACCGCCAACGGTGACCTTGATGGTGACGGGTTCCATCGCATTGTTGAAGGTGAGCTTCAATCCTGCGCCCGGATCGATCTCCATTCCGTCTTTGAGCGCGGTGCCGTCGGCGGCGGCAATGCTCGTGACGCGCGGAACGATGATCGTCGTGAACGTCCACTTGCTTGCACCCACGCGGTGATGGCCGACGTCGTAAATCGGTTTCATGTCGACCGTGTAAGTGGTCAGTTCGGCGAGCGGTTTGCTGGGAGTCCATGCGTACTGCGTCTGGCCGGATACCGATGTGATCGCGCCTGCCGCCGCAGGTGTGATTGAAAACGCCGCCTTCACCGTGTCGGCGGAAACCGGGCGTGAGAACGAAAGCAGGAAGCTCGCGTCGGTCGGCACGTCCTTCTGGCCGTTCTTGACGTTGGCCGTGAGCGTGGTGGGCAGCGTGTTCTGGTACGCAAGAAATGCACCGAATGCGACCAGCAGAACAAGCACGGTCGTGCCGATCGCGGCCCAGGCGCGACCGCCGATGCGAATTCTGCGCTTGCGCGGCCGTCTCAGTGGAGCGGGCGCCATCGGCGCTGGCTCGAGCTCGGGGAGTGACGTGGAGATCGACAACGGGCCGCGGGCATTATGCCAGATAGAGCTTTTCGCCGGACTCAGGTGCCCTTGGTCGCGACTATCAGTGATGATGGCGCGCTAGCCGAGTTTGCGCAGCAGACCAAACGAATAGATGCCGGATGAGTGTCCACTCTCAAACGCAATCTGCAGTGCGTACTGACCAACCAGCGTCACGTCTTTGATTCGCAGCTCGTCCTGGCTCAATGCGTTCACGCGTGATAGCCGTCCAGGAACGCCGGCCTCGCCGCGACACTCCGCGCAAGGGCAGGCCCAGCGCAACTGCTCGCCCGTGTAGCTGCTGCGACTCCCGTCTTCCCATGTGATCTCCATGACCTGGCGCTGCCGGTCGACGTCGACGTTGGTCGGAAACGGATCAGGATCTTGCGTCGGCCGGCCTAGTGAACGCTGATCACGGGCAGCTGGCGAAACGCTTGAATCGATGTTCGCGCCGCAACCTGTGAAGCGATTTCGACAAAAGCCTTCGCGCCCGCCGAATCGGGGCGCGAGATGACAACGGGCTTGCCGCCGTCGGCATCCTCGCGGATCGTTTCCTCCAGCGGAATCGCACCGAGGAACGGCACGCCGAGTCGCTTTGCTGCGGCGGCCGCGCCACCATGACTGAAGATCTCGTGGCGGTGGCCGCAGTCAGGGCACACGTACCAGCTCATGTTCTCGATCAGTCCAAGCGGCGTGACGTTGAGCTTGCGAAACATCTGGAGCGCCTTCACCGCGATGTCGGTCGCAACATCCTGCGGCGTGCACACGATCGCAACGCCGGTCAAAGGCACCGCTTGCGCGAGCGTGAGCGATGCATCGCCGGTGCCTGGTGGCAGATCGATCACCAGATAGTCGAGGCGACCCCAGTCGACCTGGACCATCATCGCCTCGATCGCTTTGCCGACCATGGGGCCGCGATAGATCGTTGGCTCGTCGCTCGGATTGATCTGGCCGAAAGACATCAGCTTCAGGCCGTATGCCTCGACGGGCAGGAGGCGGCCGTTCGCCTGGCGTGGAACGACGCGCGTTCCGGTCATGACCGGAACCGACGGTCCGTAGATGTCCGCGTCCAGCAGCCCGACCTCCGCTCCGCTCATGCGCAGGGCGGCGGCCAGGTTGACGGCGACCGTCGACTTGCCGACCCCGCCCTTTCCAGAGGCGACGGCGATGGTTTGCTTGACTCCCGGCAGTATCTCGGACGGCTTCGGGCGCATGAACGCGGGCCGGACGTTGGCCGACATGCGCACGGCGACGCCGGTCACGCCGGGCAGCTCGCCCACCGCGTCCTCGGCCTGGGACTTGAACCGGTCCCGGACCGGGCACGCGGGCGTCGTGAGCTCGAACGTGAAGCTGACCTTGCCTTCCGGCGAGACCTCGAGGTCTTTGATCATGCCCAGGCTGACGACGTCACGGCCCAGGTCAGGATCTTTGATCTGGCCCAGAACTTCGAGCACCTGCTGCGACGTGGGAGCAGCCATCGGCACCGAATGCTACCGAGGCTGCTAAGTTCATTGCGCCGCCATGAAAACCGTGGGGACGAAGCAGCCGACCGCCGTCAGCCCGATGGGTGAGCTTGTCGCGTACTACGGCGGACCCGCGTCAGACGTCTACTTCCAGCGCGCAAGCAAGACGCTGCAAGGCGCCGGTGTCGATGCACTCGTCACGATGGACTTCTTCTCGAGCAAGGCCGGTGTCCTTTGCGGTGTCGCCGAGGCGGTGCGACTGCTTCAAGAGGTCCTCAAGGAAGGGGACGAGGCGTGGGCGATGACTGAGGGCGAGACGATGGGTCTCAAGGACACGGTCTTGCGGATCCGCGCGCCGTACTCTCATTTCGGCGTTTACGAAACGGCGCTGCTCGGGATGCTCTCGAGCTGCTCCGGATGGGCGAGCGCCGCGCGCGAGATCGTCGAAGCGGCCAACGGCAAGAGGGTCATCAGCTTCGGAGCACGCCACGTCCATCCACTGGTCGCACCGACCATGGAGTATTCGGCGGTCGTCGGCGGCTGCGCCGGTTGCGCGACCCCGCTCGGCGCCCAGCTTGCCGGCTTGCAAGGCGCGTCGGGAACGATGCCGCACGCGATGATCCTGCTCTTCGAGGATACGGTCAAAGCTGCGCTTGCATTCGACAAGTACATGGGCGACGACGTTCTGCGAATCGTCCTGGTCGACACCTTCAAAGACGAAGCAGAGGAGGCGCTTCGGGTGGCGGAAGCTCTTGGCCCGCGACTTCGCGGAGTCCGGCTCGACACACCGGGCGAGCGCGGCGGCGTGACCATCGACCTGGTGAAGGAAGTTCGCGCACGCTTGGATCAGGCAGGCTTCGACCACGTTGGGATCTTTATCTCCGGCGGTCTCGACGCAGCCCGCATTCGAGCGTTCGAAGATGCGAAGTCCCCGATCCACTCTTACGGGGTCGGAATGGCCATCAGCTCGGCGCCTCCGATCGCGTTCACAGCCGACATCAAGGAGATCGAGGACAAACCGCTGACCAAGCGCGGCCGTGTTCCAGGAGCCGCTCCGAACCCGCGGCTGGCCCGCGTCATCTGACCAGGGCAGCACTTCTCGCCCACCAGGCGGCCTGCAGGGCCTGCCGCGTCTGTCAAGACCAGGGGATCATCGCCGAGGCGGCGCCGACGTTCGAAGGCAGATGGGGTGCACCGTTCTTTCTGGTCGGTCAAGCTCCGGGTCCAGTCGAGAGAGAGACGCGCAGACCTTTCTCTGGACGCGCGGGCAAAGAGCTCGATCGCTGGATGGTGCGCGCAGGCTTTGCCGACGGCGATGAGTTTCGACGGCTCACGTACATCGCGGCGTTGATGCGCTGCTTTCCCGGCCGCAATAAAAAGAACACAGGCGACCTCAGGCCACCGCCGGCCGGGATCGCCAACTGCGCGCACTGGCTGGACGACGAGCTGCGGCTCCTGAAGCCGAAGGTCGTGATCCTGGTCGGGCAGATGGCCATCAACCGGTTTCTCGGTCCTGGCTCGCTCGAAGAGCGCGTGGGCGAGAAATTCGGTGTTCACCCGGTGATGATTCCGCTGCCCCATCCGTCGGGACAGAGCCGCTGGCTGAACTCGCGAGAGAATCGCGAACGCTTGAATCGCGCCCTTGCATTGATCGGCGACTTGCGCTCGAATGTAAATCCCCTCGAGAACGTCCGGAGGAGGACGAAGGCATGAGATACCTGTTGGTGTACTACGGCGGCAGCATGCCCGAGACGCCGGCGCAGCAGGCGCGGGTCATGAAGTAGTGGACGACGTGGTTTCAAAAGCTCGGACCCGCGATCGTCGATCCAGGCAACCCCTTTTCGGGAAAGGTCAACAAGATCAAGGCCGACGGCACGGTGGCAAAGGGAGCGATCGGCCAGCGGGCATCCGGTTACAGCATCGTCGAAGCGTCATCGATCGACGCCGCCACGAAGCTCGCGAAGGGCTGCCCGGTGATCAAGGGTGGCGCGCAGATCGCCGTTTACGAAACCTTCAACGTGATGTGATTTGCCCGCGTTTTTCGCGCGACGTGAAGGCCGGCGCGCAATCATCGAAGGCGCTGACGCGCGGCATCTCGCGCGATCGCTGCGGGCGCGGGCAGGCGAACAGGTCGAAGTCATCGATCCTGCGGGTCTCATGCTGACCGTGCGCCTCGAACACGTTTCGGTTGAGCGAGTCGAAGGCTCGGTGGTGGGTGAGAGACCACATCGACCCGAGCCCAAATCCAGGATCGCGATCGCGATCGCGAATCTGCCCGCACCCGCCCTCGAGCTCGTCCTGTCGCGGTGCACCGAGGCCGGCGCGTATGCGTTTGTCGTTTTTCAAGCGGATCGCAGTGTTGGTCGCGGGGCAAAGCTTGATCGCTGGCGCACCATCTGCCGGGAGGCGGCGATGCTCGCGGGGCGTTTGCACGTGCCCGACGTCGAGGTCGCCTCGTCGGTGGAGGCCGTAATCGGCGCCGAAGACTCGGCCATCATGCTGGCTCGGGAGGCCGAAGCCAGGCTGATCGACGTGGTCAATCCAGTCGACGTCACGCTTCTGGTCGGACCCGAAGGAGGCTGGACGGAGCGCGAGCTCGGTCAGGCTTCACTGACCGCATCACTCGGTCCACGCAACCTGCGCGCGGACACGGCCGCCGTCGCCGGGCTGGCGGTGGCGCTGGCGGCGCGCGGCGACTAGCGCTTCGTCCGCGCGGTCTCGATCTCGCCTGCGATCGCGAGCATCGAGGCGATGCCGAAGGTGACCGCGCCGACGACGATCAATCCTGCTCCCAGGGGCACCGACCGCTCGGTCAGTCCCAGCCCGAGGCAAACCACACCGATCGCGGCCACGAGCACGGCGTAGATGCGGAAACCACGCAGCGTGGAGGCAAAGCCGGGAGGAAGGCTTCCGAGGTTCTGGGAGGTGACGCGCCTGATCATGTAGTCGCCCGCGCCGAATATGTTCAGCAGCCAGGCGAAGCCGATCAGACACAAAAGCACACCGATCGCGACCACGATTTGCACGGATAGATTTTCGCGATTGTCCGGCACCGAGGTCCCCCTACGATTGCAGCGTGGCGACCACGGCAACCACCCAGGCGCTGGTGCGGAATTTCTGCATCATCGCGCACATCGATCACGGCAAATCGACGCTGGCCGACCGGTTGCTCGAACACACCGGATCGATCAGTCAGCGCGAGATGCAGGACCAGGTTCTCGACACGATGGACCTGGAGCGCGAGCGCGGCATCACGATCAAGCTCCAGGCCGTGCGCATGCGCTACCAGGCGAGCGACGGTCAGACGTACGAGCTGAATCTCATCGACACGCCGGGCCACGTCGACTTCGCCTATGAAGTCTCTCGATCACTGGCTGCGTGCGAAGGCGCGATTCTCGTCGTCGATGCGGCACAGGGAATCGAAGCCCAGACGCTCGCCAATCTCTATCAGGCGGTCGAGGCTGGACTCAGCATCGTGCCCGTCGTCAACAAGATCGACCTCGACGCCGCCCAGCCAGAGCTGGTGGCTGAAGAGATCTCCGACGTGACAGGCATCGGTCGGGATCAAGTGATCTTCGCCTCGGCGAAGCTCGGCATCGGCACGCGGGAGATCCTCGAGGCCGTCGTCACGCGCGTTCCATCACCGCACGGTGATCCGACCAAGCCGCTGCGCGCGTTGATCTTCGACTCGCACTACGACGCGTATCGCGGCGTCATCACCTATGTGCGAGTGG
>DATLKH010000112.1:0-11531 GCA_035538475.1 Candidatus Dormiibacterota bacterium
CCGCCAATGCGGTCACCTCCGCGGCGAGGCGAACCAAGACCAGCCAGGAGGGGCTGTGGATGAGCAGTCCGGCCCCTCCCATCGTGGCCAGCATGAAGCCGTTGGCCATGGCCGGACGGGCCCAGGCAAGGCGCGGCTTCATCCGGCCGAGACGCCAGACGACGATCGAGCCCAAGGCGAACAGCAGGCCCAGGTTTTCGGCAAAGTGGACAACGGCGAGCGTGAGCTGATCCAAGCTCAAGCCGCTGCTTCGATGATTCCTCCCCCGAGGACCTTGCTGCCGGAATAGAGAACGGCGGCCTGACCGGGCGCCGCACCCAGAAACGGTTCCTGTAGAGCGAGACGCCCGCTGCCGTAGATAGCGGGGATCGCCGGGGCGTGATAGCGCAGCCGCGCCTCACAAGCGACGGGTCCGGCCGGCGGACCGTCGATGAAGGTGACGTCTTTGAGCTCGACGGTGCAGACGGCCAGCTCCTCCCTTCGCCCGACCACGACCTGATTGCGTGGCGCATCGACGCGAAGGACGTACCAGGGGCCGGGCTCGGCGAGATCGCCGAAACCGCTGCGCTGACCCACCGTGTAGAGAGCGGTGCCGCGATGCGTGCCCAGTCGGCGCCCGCTCGAATTCAGGACCTCACCTGCACGTATTGGCAACCGCTCCGCGAGGTATCGGGCCGTCGCGCCCCGAGGCACAAAACAGATTTCCTGACTCTCCGCCTTGTTGGCCACGGGCAGTCCGAACTCGCGCGCGTGCTCGCGCACTTCGGCCTTAGTCATGCCGCCGAGCGGAAAAATGATCCGCCCCAGGCGCTCACGATCCAGGAGATAGAGCATGTACGACTGATCCTTGAGTTGATCGACGGCGGTGTGGAGCTCCGGGCCTTCTGCGCCCATGACGATCCGCGCGTAGTGGCCCGTGGCCAGCCGATCGAATCCGAGGTCGAGCACGCGCGTGAGCATCAGGTCGAAGCGCACGAAAGCATTGCAGCGCACACAGGGATTCGGTGTGCGGCCTTCGAGGTACTCGCGATGGAACGGTTCGATGACACGCTCACCGAACTCCTTCTCCAGGTTCCAGCAGTAATAAGGAATGCCCAGTAGCGATGCGACGCGCCGGGCATCTTCGACCGCGTTGAGCGAGCAGCAGCCGCCATGGCGTGCGGCCTCTTCGGAATCGTCTCGGGGCCACTGCTGCAAAGTCACGCCCACGACGTCGTGGCCCTGGGCTTGCAAGAGCGCTGCCGTGACCGACGAATCGACGCCCCCCGACATCGCGACCGCGATTTTCATTGGGCGCAATGGTAGGGCGGCACTGTAGGTCGTGTTAATGATCTTGACTCTAAGAACACCTGTTTCAGAATTTCCACCATGCTCCAGCATGCGGAACGGTTTGCGCCGGAAGTCGTCTGCCTCACCCAGGCTGCGGAGCGCTTCTTTCGATCGACTCATCGAACCGAAGGCGAAGCGCTGGCCAGCGACCTCCAGGAGGTCAGCCGCTGCCTCAGCTTGATCCAACTGAAGTTCTCCGAGATGGCTGCTTCCTATGCCCAAACCAACCATTACGACCTCCATGGCTCGTATTCCCCGCTGCACTGGATTCGAGTCAACTGCCACCTCACCGGTGGTGCCGGCGCCGACCGCATCGCGGTTGGCGAGCAGCTAGGCAACGTCGCCGACTCAATCGAGGCGATGGCCGGTGGCGAGATCGGCTTTCCTCACCTGGCCCTGATCGCGCGCGAAGCGCAAGCTCATGCCGAGTCAGGAACCGGTCAAGCCTTTGACGAGGCGCAACTGCTGGACAAAGCGAAGCAGCTCACGGTCGGGCGGTTCCGCAACTTCTGTTATCACCAGCGCCACGCCAGCGCGCCCGAGAAGTACGCCGCCGAACAAGCCGAATTGACCGAGCTTCGGACCCTCGACCTACGGACCGGCGAGAACGGCATGCTCTGGATCCGCGGAGTTCTCGACCCAGAAGGCGGCGCCGTGCTGCGGAACGCGCTGCGACCACTGACGAAGCGCCACGGTCAACACGATCGGCGCAACCTTGGGAAACGCCAAGCCGATGCGCTCGTCGAACTGGCTGGCCACGGCACGAGCGTCCAGATGCAGGTCACGGCCTCGATCGAGACGCTGCTCGGAGCAGTCGGCGCTCCGGGTGCCGAGAGCGAGTTCACCCTCCCGATGTCGGCCAAGACCGTAGAGCGCTGGTCCTGCGACTGCAGCCTAAGCCGCGTCCTGCTCCAGGACTCGGTCGTAATCGATATCGGTCGATCCGAACGGACGATCAAAGGCCCACGCAGGCGAGCTCTGTTCGCGCGAGACAAGCACTGTCAGTGGCCGGGGTGCGACCGACCGGCATCGTATTGCGATGGGCACCACCTGAAACACTGGCTCCGCGGCGGAGGCGGAGAAATCGAAAACCAGATTCTTTTGTGCCGGCGGCATCATTGGCTGGTCCATGAAGGCGGCTGGCAAATCTTGCGCACCAGCGATCACGCCGGGTGGCGAGTGATTCCGCCTCTTTTCAATCATTCGTCCCTGCCTCGAGGCCCTAGCCGATACTGGGCAGCGTAATGCCGCTCAGCGATGTCCAGGCCGGCCGCGCCGGTGAATACTTGCATGCCGTCTATGCCATGCTCACGTCGCAAGGCGAGCTGGTTCCTTTTCAGGTCGACGCGGACGACGACCATCGCGATCTGGTCGTTGCGATCAAAGGCAAGAGCGCGTTGATTCCCGGCGCGCGCCTTGTGATGACGAAGGCCCTACTCGACTAGGTCTCCCTCTGCCGGCTCGACCCGCACCCCCCGCTCCTCGAGGTACGCCACTCCACGGTCCAGCTCCTCCGGCTCACCAGATACCTCGAGCAGCACCCATCCCTGGTCGTGCGCCACATCCGCCCGCCGGATGTTCGTCACTATCTCGAACTTCCGCCCAAGGTGATAGATCACGGGCTCCTTCACCAGCGAAGGGCCAAAGATCAGCTTCAACCGCCTGCGCGCCACCGGCGCGAGTTTAAATCGGCTTAGCGGCCTCCCGCCACCGCCGGGACGATCGAGATCTCGTCCTTCTCCTGCACGCTCGCCGACAGGCCGGGGCCGAGACGGATGTCTTCGTCGTTCAAATAGATGTTCACGAACTGCCGCAGCTCGCCGTTTTCATCGAGCAGACGATCCTTGAAGCCGGGGTACTGAGCATCGAGCGCAGCTATTGCGCCCACCAGATTGGTGGCTTCGACGTCCACGGTCGTGTGGCCCTCCGCCAGGCGGCGAAGCGGCCCGGGAATCCTGAAATGTGCCATGACCTAAATATTCACCATTTGGCGAAACGACTTCAGCGTCGGATCTATTTCGACTCGCCGTGCATGTCCGTTCGCCGAAGCCAGCACGTCCGCTGTTTTCAGGCCGTGCCCGGTCACGTAGGAGACAACGACTTCATCGCCCTTCCAGCGTCCCGCGCGAGCCAGCTTGGCCAGGACCCCGATCGTCACCCCACCCGCCGTCTCCGTGAAGATCCCCTCCGTCCGCGCCAGCAGCCGCATGCCGTCGACGATCTCGTCCTCAGACACCGCCTCGACGACACCTCCGGTCTCGCGGGCGATGCGGTTCACATACACGCCGTCCGATGGATTGCCGATCG
The DNA here is from genome assembly GCA_035538475.1 of Candidatus Dormiibacterota bacterium. Lineage (GTDB taxonomy): Bacteria > Chloroflexota > Dormibacteria > Dormibacterales > Dormibacteraceae > 40CM-4-65-16. Next base: position 3,637 of record DATLKH010000112.1, read on the forward strand.
CGATCGAGCGCGCGATGGTGTTCGGCTTCACCGGAAGCACTCGCTCCGGCGAGTCGGAGTGAAACGCGTTGTACACAGGCGCGCATCCAAGCGCCTGGGCTCCCGTGAACGCCGGGACCCGATCACCCCGCACCAGGCCGAATTCGATCAGCTCGCGCGCCGCCTGCCGGTGCCGCACGAACTGACATCCGCTCGCTATCGGGATGATGATCTCGTCGGGCAGCTTCCAGCCCAGCTGCTCGGCCGTCTCGAACGTCAGAGTCTTCGATCCCTCGGCATAGAACGGACGGATGTTGATGTTGCAGAACGCCCACGGCGTCGACTCGAGCAGCTGGCTGCACAGCCGGTTTACGTCGTCGTAGTTTCCCCGCACCGCGACGATGTTTGGATCGAACACCGAAATGCTCGCCACCTTGGCCGGCTCGAGGTCGGTGGGAATGAAAACAAAGCACTCGAGCCCGGCCCGCGCGGCATACGCCGCCACGGCGTTGGCGAGGTTGCCGGTCGAGGCGCATGCGATCGTCTCGAAGCCATGTGATCGCGCCCAGCTGATCGCAACCGACACGACTCGATCTTTGAATGAGTTGGTTGGATTCATGCTGTCGTTCTTGAGATACAGATTCCGGAGACCGAGCTCCGCACCCAATCGGTCCGCCTTGACCAGCGGCGTGAAGCCCTCGCCCAACGTGACGACATTGACCGTGTCCTCGATCGGGAGCAGGTCCCGGTAGCGCCACATCGACTTCGGACCCTGCTCGATGCGTGCGCGATTGACGAGCTTTTTCAGCAACGACTGGTCGTACACGGCGTCGAGCGGCCCAAAGCACATCTCACAGACGTGCGTCGCCTGCAGCTCGTATTCGGTGCCGCACTCGCGACAGCGCAAACCGACGACTTTGGGCACGATCGTCAGTTTAGAAGGCGTAAAACTCTCCAAGCAGAATCTTGGCAACCTCACAGGGCTCTCTTGCGTACCCTGCCCGTATGCGTCTAGGGGTCGTCATGCTGGCCGGAGTGGTCTTTGTCGCGTGCACCGCCCAGCCGGCCAGGCAAGCGCACGCGCCGAGATCGCAGCCCCCATCGCCGGTGATCTCGCCATCACCGGAGCCGGATCCCAGCCCGATCGCCGAGGCGCCGCCTCAGCCTCCGCACGTGTTCGTCATCGTGCTCGAGAACCGCAGCGCCGCCCAGGTCGAAGGTTCCAGCTACATCGGCCAGCTGTCGGCTCAGTACGGGGTCGCGACCAACTATCGCGGCATCTCTCACCCGAGCCTGCCGAACTACCTCGCCATGACGTCAGGCACGACGTGGGACATCGCCGACGACGGATGGCACAGCTTGCCGGCCGGCGGTCTCGGCGCTCAACTCACGGCTGCCGGCATCGACTGGCGCGCGTACATGGAGGGAATGAACAGCGGCTGCTATCGAAGCGGCTATCCCTACGCGTTGAAGCACAACCCGTTCGCGTACTACGGGGGAACCTGTCCCTCGCAGGTGGTTCCGTTCAGCCAGTTCGCATCGGACATGTCCGGCAACGTGCCTCAGTTCGTATGGATCACGCCCGACCTCTGCAACGACGGTCACGACTGCTCGAACGAGACCGTGAACACGTGGCTGTCTCAGACCGTGCCGACGATCCTCGACACCGACGCCTGGAAGAGCGGCGGCGTGCTCTTCATCACCTGGGATGAAGGCGAGGACAGCGGCAACTCGGTGCTCACACTCGTCATTCACCCCAATCCGATGATTCACAAGAGCGGAAACGCCTACAACCACTATTCGATGCTCGCGACGATCGAGGATTTGCTTGGGCTGCAGCGGCTCGGTCACGCCGCTCAGGCTGCGCCTATGACCGACTTGCTCGCGACGACTCCGCAGCCGACACCCTCTGGACCGCGGTCGTGATCGAATCGAGATATTCCTCGTCGACCGTGACCCCGAGTCCGGGACCATCCGGAACACGTAGGCGACCGCCTTCGAGCACGAACGGTTCGGTCACGTCGCGCTTGTAGTAGCGACTTGATGCCGACGTATCGCCCGGGAGGCTGAAATTCGGCATTGCGGCCATCGCCACGTTGCCCGCGCGACCTATGCCCGTCTCGAGCATGCCGCCCATCCACACCGGGACACCCCGCTCAGCGCACAGATCGTGAATCTTTCGCGCCTCGAGGTATCCACCCACCCGACCCGGTTTGACATTGATCACGCGACACGCGCCCATCTCGATCGCGTCCCCGGCGACCTGCGCCGACGTGATCGACTCGTCGAGGCAGATCGGAGTGTGCACGGTCTTCGCCAGCCGCGCATGGTCCAGGATCTGATCTTCGGGTAGGGGCTGCTCGATCAGGAGCAGGTCGAACTCGTCCAGCCGCGCCAGGTGCTGGGCGTCGACCAGTCGGTACGCCGTGTTCGCATCGACCTGCAGCGGCACATCGCGGAAGCGATGCCGCACGGCACGCACCGGCTCGAGGTCCCAGCCCGGCTTGATCTTCAGCTTGATGCGTCGATAGCCCTCCCCGAGATAAGAGTCAACAGTCCGCAGCAGCGCATCAATCGAATTGTGGATGCCGACCGAAACGCCGCTATCGACCAAGTCGCGCACGGCACCGAAGTAGTGGGCGAGGGACTCGCCACGCGCGCGAAGCTCGGCATCGAGCAGGGCCATCTCGATCGCGGCCTTAGCCATGTAGTGTCCGTGCACCGGCCGGAGGATCTCGGCCACTTTCTCGGCCGCCACGTCAGAGCGATTCAACAGGGGCGGAAGCAGGAAGCGCCTCAGTACCTCTTGCGCGCCGTCCACGTACTCAGGCGAGTACGAAGGATCCTCGCCCGCGACGCATTCACCCCATCCCTCGCCCAAATCGGTGAGCGCTTTCACCAGCAAAATGTCGCGCTGCTGCTGCACTCCAAAGGAGGTCTCGAAAGGTGCGACCAGTGAGATTTCGATCCGGCGGAGCTCCACGGCTTCGAGCTTCACGCGCTCAGTCCTTCGAGCCTGGCGATCTCGGCGCCGTCCAGCTCGAGATCCGCCGCGCGAGCGTTCTCTTCGAGCTGCGCCACGCTGGACGCGCCTGGTATGGCGACCACATTTGGTTTCGATACGACCCAGGCAAGTGCAGCCTGAGCCGGTGTCGCATTGTGCCGGGCCCCAATCTCGCGAAGCGCTGCGATCAGCGGTTCGCGTCGAGCTCGCGCCGCGGACGAAAAGTCTCTTCGCCTGCGCCGGAAATTGGCGGGTGGCGCGGATTGGTAGTTGCCGGAAAGCAGGCCCTGGCCCAAGGGGCTGTACGCGATGATCAGCCGGTCGTTGGCCTGCGCCCAAGGCACCAGTTCGTGTTCGGCATTGCGGTGGACGAGGCTGTATCGAACCTGATTCGAGAGCACCGGGGCGCCCAGCGCCTGGTCGCACGCGCGCCAGCGCTCGAGGTCGTGGTTGCTGACGCCTACATGCTTGACGAGTCCGTCTTCGACCAGGCGCCGGAAGCGCGGCATGGTCCAGCCGGGCGGAAACAGCGGGCTCGGCCAGTGCTGCTGGTACAGGTCGATGTGATCGACGGCCAGCCGGCGCGCGCTGCCGCGGGCGCGCGTTCCGGTCATGAATGGAAGCCCGATCGGAAACAGCTTGGTCGCGACGAAGACCTGGTCACGATGGCCGTGAATCGCGGCGCCGACGATGCGCTCCGAGCGGCCTATGCCGTAGACCTCGGCAGTGTCGAACAAGTTGATCCCGAGCTCGATGGCGCGCTGGACGATCTTGCCGGCGACGGCGTCAGCGAAGTGGCGGCCGTAACCCCACTCCGTGGAACCGAACTGCCAGGTCCCGAGCCCAATCACGGAGAGGCGCACGCCGCCGGCTTCGAGATACCTCATGCCACACCCGATTTGAGGCGGTCATAAACGATCTGCGACCACGACTCCATGGCCAGGTAGTACATGCGCATCTCATCCAGGGTCAGCAGCTCACCGGCGAGCTTGTCCGTCTCGCGGATGGCGATATCCGGGGTGTCGCCGTCGACCAGGAACACAACGCCCAGGTGGACCTTCGACACCGGCGACGAGTCCTCGTTGAGCAGTCCGATCAGCCGTGCCTCGAAGCGGCCGTCGTAGACCACCTCCTCTTGCCACTCCCGCTTCAGGCCGTCAACAATTGGATCGCCTGCGACGAGGTCACTTGGATTGATGTGACCGCCCACCCCGAGCGAGTACTGCTTGCGCAGCCGTTTTTCGGACGAAGCGCGCAGGCGGTGCGTCAGCAGGTAGCGATCGTCATGCCGAAACACGACGTACGGGATGATCTGTTGAAACGCAGCATCGTTTTCGACCTCGCCTCGCGGTTTGAAGAAGTGCTTCTCGCGAATGACTTTCTGGTGCCGGTCCAGATTTGTCGTCACGAACCCATGCCAGGCGCCGTCCGGAAAGATGTCTTCCCGCCGAACGCACAGAACCTGTTCGCCGGCCGGGCTCAATTCGCGATCAGCCGGACGAGACCGCGCCCAAAAACGGCAATCAACTCAGCGGTGCGGTCGATATCATCGTCGCGCACGGGGAGGAAGTAAATCCAGGCCGCGCGCTCCGTGTTGGTCGTGATCATCGTGCGCTCGGAATCGGATGTCGGATTGCCGATCGGACCCTCTGCATCGGCAACGCAGATCCTCCCGCCCACGTTGACCTGCTCTTTTCCGATACCTCGATAGCTCTCCCCTTCCATACCCAATCGAATCACCAGCTCATCGCCCGCAACCTTGTCCAGGTCATAGAGGCCGACCGGCACTTGAAGCTGCACCGACAGAGCATTCGCAACGTCGACCAGCGAGTTGACGCGAGGCAGTGATTCCCCTTTTTTCATTCGCCGCAGCAGCGCTTCCGAGGATGGCCGCTGGCGAGTCGGGTCCATCCCAAACTTCCGATACAGCAGGCGCGCGCGGTCGGTCGAGCCGACGTGGCCTGAGCGCACCGCCTGCTCGGCTCGCTTGATTTCGAGCTCGAAATCATCTCGTGGCCCAGTCACTTCCAGCTCATAGGCCTCGAGCGCGAGGGGTTCGATGTCGATCTCACATCGCACCTTCACCCCAGGCGTACCAGGTGGTCGAAGAAGTCGGGATAGGAGATCGCGACACACTCCGCGCCTTCGATCTCGGTTTTTCCGTCTTCCGCAATCAAGCCGGCGATCGCGAGCGCCATCGCCACACGATGATCGCCGGCTGAATCGACGCGTGCGCCTTCGAGGTCACGCGGGCCGTTGATCACCCATCCATCGTCACTTGCGGTTATATCGGCGCCCATCGCGCGCAGCCCCTCCTCCATCGCATAAAGCCGGTCCGATTCTTTGACGCGAAGCTCGGCCGCGCCCGCGATGACACTGGTGCCCGCGATCTGGGTCGCCACCACCGCCAGGATGGGAAGCTCGTCGATCATCTGCGCCGCCTGGTCGTGCTCCACACGCAAAGGTCGCAGTTCTGAGGCGGGCACGATGCGGAGGTCGGCGACGGGTTCGTGCGCTTCGAACCTGACGTTGGAACGCTCGATCTCAAACCCGATCGACGTCATGAGATCCGCGAACGCGGTCCGGGTCGGGTTCACGCCCACGCCGAGCAACCGAACGTCCGAGCGGCCGACCAGGCCGCCCGCGGCGATCCAGAATGCGGCCGCACTGAAGTCACCAGGTACGCGCATGTGAAGCGGCTGCAGTTGCTGGGTGCACTTGACTTCGACGCGCAAGCCATCGATCGAGACCTGCGCGCCCATGGCTCCCAGCATCGACTCTGTGTGATCGCGCGTGCGCACGGTCTCGACGACCCCGGTCTCGCCGTCCGCGTAAAGGCCGGCGAGCAGAACCGCCGATTTGACCTGGGCGCTGGGCACTGGTGTCGCGTATTCGATGCCGTGGAGTCGAGGCTGGCCACCGACGCGGAGCGGCGGCCACTCGGCGCGTGCCCCCATCTCGAGCAGAGGCTTGACGACGCGATCCATGGGGCGTCTGGAGAGCGATTCGTCGCCGCCCAGCTCACTCTCGAACTCCTGCGCCGCCAGCAGTCCAGCCAGCAAGCGCATGGTGGTGCCGGAGTTTCCGCAGTCCAGCGGGCGGTCGGGCGCGTGCAGGCCGCGCATGCCCATGCCTTTGATGGCAGGGCCATCGATCTCGACGCCGAGCGCCCGGAGGCAGGAGGCGGTCGACTGGACGTCAGCGCCCGATGGCAGGCCGCGCACGTTGCTTTGGCCCGAGGCGATCGAGCCCAGGATCAGAGCACGATGCGAGATCGACTTGTCGCCGGGCACCCTGATCGAACCCTGAAGTCCACGCGCCGGGCTGATGGTGGCGATCATGTCGTTTGCCTCGCCCAACGCTCGCGTACGCTGCGCGCTTCCTCGAACAGCTCGACCAGCCGCGGATCGTCGGATTCGAGATGTCTGTAGAGACGACCGAGCTCCTTGCTCACCGCATCCAGCAGCTCGAGCAGATTTTCGCGATTGGTTCTCGTGACCCACGAATACATCTCCGGGTCGCCCGCCGCGAGCCGGCTCATGTCGCGAAATCCGCCCGCGGCCAGTCGAGATGCTTCCGGCCAGTCTTTGCGACGCGACAGGGCGAGCACGTAGGCGACCGAAAGCAGGAACGCAGTGTGACTGACGCCGGCGACCAGCTTGTCGTGAGTGATCGGGTCCATCACGACCGGGTGCGCACCCACCGCCTGAACGAGCTGGGTGATATCGGGCTCCTCTCGCGTCAAGATCCACGGCGCGCCTTCGAACATCGACGGGTCGGCTCCCTCGATTCCTGAAGTCTCCTTGCCGCACATGGGATGACCGCCGACCAGGTCCAGTCCCTCGGCCGCGGCCCACTCCATGACCGTTGCTTTCGTGCTCGCCATGTCGGTGATCGGTTTGCCTTCAGAGATCATCGCCAGCCGGGCGAACAGGTTGCGCATGGCGTAGATCGGGGCGGCGACGACGATCACATCCGCGATCGTGACCACGCTCGGATCGGTGTTCGCGATCGACACGATCCCGCGGTCGAGCGCTTTGCGCACAACGAGTGGGTCTACATCGCTGCCCACCAACGTGACGTCAGGCCTCGCTCGTTTCAGCGCGAGCGCAAACGACGAGCCCATCAGGCCGAGGCCGATGACTGCGACCGTCGGCACTCTATGCGAGCTGTTTTTCCATCGAGCGGAGCAGGCGGCGCAGATCCGCCATCAGATGATCGAATGCGGGGAAGTCGAGCGACTGCGCGCCATCTGACAAAGCCTGGTTCGGCGTCGGATGCACCTCGATGATCAGCCCGTGTGCGCCCGCCGCCACCGCGGCGAGCGACATCGGTCCGACCAGCGACCACTTGCCGGTCGCCTGTGACGGGTCGACGATGATCGGCAGGTGCGAGAGCTCCCGCACCAAAGGCACTGCGTTCAAGTCGAGCGTGAATCGCGTCGACGTCTCGAATGTGCGAATGCCACGCTCACACAGGATCACGTCCCGGTTGCCTTGCGACAGGATGTACTCGGCGGCAAGCAACCATTCTTCGACCGTCGAGGACATGCCCCGCTTGAGCAGCACCGGCTTCCCGGAGCGACCGGCTTCCTGGAGAAGCGCGTAGTTCTGCATGTTGCGTGTGCCGAGCTGAAGAATGTCGGCATATTTCGCCACCAGCTGCACGTCGCCGGGCGTAACAACCTCGGTCACAACTCTCAAGCCTGTCTCTTCGCGCGCTGCGGCCATCATCCTCAGCGCCGACTCGCCGAGTCCCTGGAACGAGTAGGGCGACGTCCGCGGCTTGAACGCGCCGCCGCGCAGCACTTTCGCGCCCTGGGCGGCCACATGCCGCGCGGTTTCGAGGAGCATCTCCTCGCCTTCGACCGAGCATGGTCCGGCCATGACAACGACTTCGTCGTTGCCGATCT
>DATLKH010000113.1:0-7141 GCA_035538475.1 Candidatus Dormiibacterota bacterium
CGGGAACCATGGGGCTGGTCGGGATCTCGGTCGAGCGCGTGGTCGCGGATCAAGCGAGCCAGGCATCGGTGGTCCGCGTGTATCTCGCTTCCGATGCCACGCCGGATGCGGTCGCCGCGCTCAAGGCCAAGCTCCTCGCCGACTCGCGCGTCGTCTCGGTCAAGAATGTGAGTCCGGAGCAGGCGCTGGCCGAAGCGCACGGGCGGCCGGGTCTCGACAACCTCGCCAGCTTGAGCTCGACGAACCCGTTTCCCGCGAGCCTGGACGTGAAAGTCAAGCTCGTGACGCAGGTCGCGGCCGTCGCCAACTCGGTCAAAGGTGATCCGGCCGTCGACGCCTCGTACCCCACCTCATATGACCCCGACACGTACTCGCGGCTGAAGCGCTTCGCCCTCATCGCCGGCGGGATCGTGGCCGGAATCCTGCTCCTGCTGCTGATCGTTGCCTACGCCGTCGTTGCCAACTCGATGCGCGGGATCGCGGTGTCGCGGCGTCAGGAGGTCGGGATCACGCGCCTGCTCGGTGCTCGCGGTTGGATGTTGCGCGGTCCCTTCGTGATCGAGGGACTCACGACCGGTGCGCTCGCCGGCGCTTTGGCCGCCGCGATCGTGGCGGGTGTGTGGCTGGCGGCGGTTCGCTTCGAGTCGGCCGTTTACACGCAGGTTCTGCCGCGTGTCGACGCGACCTCTGTTCAGTACCTGATCGCCGCGGTCATCGTCGCCGGTTTGCTGCTCGGCACCGCGACCGCGCTCCTCAGCTTCCGCAAGGCGCACGCGTGAAAAGGGCGCTCGGTGCGCTCGTGATCGCCGGCGTGATCGGCGCTCTGTCCATGGCCGGTGTTTCCGCCACGACCACCACCACACCGACGCCGTGTCCCACACCCACTACCGCCAGCAGCGCTCGGACGGCCTGTCCGACGCCCGATCCAAACCAGGCGGCTTATGACCAGCTCAAGTCCCGGCTCGGCGGCGACATCGCACGTGCGCTCACCGCGGAACAGCAGCTGTCGTCCGTGCTCGACGGATACGCGGTGAGCGAGCAGGCTCTTGGCGACCAGATCTCGCAGGAAGAGCAGGTGATATCCAACCTCGAGGACCAGATCGCCCAGCTCGACAGCCAGATCGCCGATACCGAGGCGCGCATCGACGTGGAGAAAAAGCAGCTCTCGGTCATGGCACGCGCGATCTATCGGCAGCCGAGCTCACTGTGGCAGCTCATCGCCCGAACCGGCAGCCTGCGGGACGCGCTGATCGCCACCTCGTCGATCGTGGTTGCGGGCCAGCGTGCACACGCGCTTCAGGTCAGGCTCGAAGCGGATCTCGCGAAGCTGCAAGCCGAGCTGGCCGCGCGCCAGGCAGACCTCGATCGCGAGAACGGTACCCTCGACCTGCTGAACGCGAACCTGAACAGCCTGGAGGACGCGATCAGCCGGCAGACGGACGTCAGCGGCCAGCTTTCCGACCTGATCTCACAGATTCAGGATGCGAAGTCGCAGCTGACAAACCAGCCGCCAGACGTGACGGCACAGCTTGCCCAGCTGCTCGAGTCGCAGGAGCAGGACCTGATTCAGCGGTCCTACGACACCGCGTGGCTGCAAGCGCAGGTCGGCGCCGGCATCGCGTACGTGTCGCACCAGCTGCCGCTCGGCAAGCCGATCTCCGGACTTTCGCTCTCCTGGCCGATGCACGGCTTCACGATCACGCAACCGTTCGGGCCGACCAGCGTGGCGCTCGAGCCGCCGCTGGACGGCTACAAGCACTTCCATACGGGAGTTGACATGTCGGCGCCGATCGGGGCACCGGTCAGTTCGGCGGCGGACGGTGTGGTCGTGGCGGTCGGACACTCGTCGTTCGGTTACGGCAATTACGTGATCGTGGCGCACGGCAACGGCGTCGAGACGCTGTACGGGCATCTGCTGCAGACCAACGTCGGCGCCGGCGACAAAGTGCGTCGCGGACAGCTCGTCGGACTCGAAGGGTCGACCGGGCTGTCGACCGGAGCCCACCTGCACTTCGAGCTGCGGGTGAACGACGCCGTGACCGACCCGCTGCCCTACCTACCGATCCTGGGCACCGGGTGGAGCGGCTGATTCTTCAGCTGACCCCGGGCACGATCCCTTGGATCCATCCCAAAATGTCGTCAATCGGAATCAGCCGGCCGGTGCTCAATCGGTAGAAAGCGCCGTTTGTCCCCGTGAGGTGCGTCCCGTAGAGCGAGACTGTGTCTTGGTCCACCCACCAGACAACCGGCGTATCGACGGAAGGCAGCGTCAACCGCGAACCGTCGGACCGCACCAGGGCTTCTTGCGGCACCAATACCGCAGTCCCATCGGGCGAAAGTGCCGCCCACGTCCCGAGCGCGGCCGGCCGATAGAGCTCGCGTTGTGTTCCAGTCCAGTCAACTGAATCGAGACAACCCTGTGCTCCCTGGGGAGGGTTGTGAACGTCACCGCCGTTGCAGACTGCGTTGCACGCTGTACCGGCATCGACGAGCGGCCCGACTACCTGACAATCGGGCGATCCGAGCGCCGCTCGGCGAAGTCCATTGGTGCTGTCGACCAGGTGATAGGACACGGCGGCATATGGATTCGGACCACCGGCGAAGACGGTGCCGACAGCCACCACCAACAGCCCTGCATGCCAGGCCACAGGCCACTCATAGACCGAAGTCGAGCTGAAGATCTCCACCCGGTGCCCTCCACCGAGGTCCCCGACAGAAATCGTCACCTGCATGGGTCGTTGGGACCAGTCGAACACCGCGAGCGCAATCTGCTTGTCGTCAGGGCTGACAGCAAACACCGTCTGGGTACGGCCCTTCACGTTCGGCAAGGTTGTCGCGACACCAGTCGTCCCGTCGACGCCCAGGTAGTGAAGTTCGGTCAGACCGGAGAGGAAATAGACCCGCCGCCGGCTGGTGCTCACCGTAGGCAATGCGGCACCCATACGCCCGATGATGCCCGGGAAAGGAACCATCTCCACGTCGGCCGCGGGAGTTGTCGTGCTCGCGATTACCTTCCCATCCCTGTCAACCAGCGAAACCGTCTGACCCTGCTGTGAGGGCGATCCGCCGAACATCACCACAAGACGGCCGGCCGAGGGTTCGGTGGTCGGTGATGCGGTCACTGAGGACTGCGTGGGCGAGGCTGTCGTGGCGTTGTGCGCAGCGGTGGACGTCGAGCTCGGGCCACAGGCGCTTATCAACACAAGGAGCGCGGTCAAGGCGGGCTTCATCGTCCCCTGCTTAACGTGTGATCCGGGGAATGGGATACAAGTTCGCACGGCCAGCTCGTTGGCGCCCCCGGCTTTCCGCCATGAGAACCTTTTGACCTTCCTCAACGGCGAGCCGATCGCCCTGGCGGGCCGCCACGTAGATGTGCGCCGGATGGGCTACGGACGGCGGAAGACTTTATGGCCGCACACCCGGCGCCATCGAACCCGAAGCTCCCGGTCGACCCTGACCAGCTCGAAAGTCGCCCGGCCGTCGGAACCCGCGAAGGACCATGTCATCTCGAAGATGCCGCGCGTTCCCTGGACCATTCTGACTCGGAGCTTGGCCGGCCATTTCGCAGATGGATCCCGAGCGATACGGTCCGCCGCAGGCGAAAACGATTCCCGCGCAACCTTGCGGAACAGTTCGTACTCGTCCTGGCTCAGGCGACGGATGTCGGCATCGAACTGCGGCGTCCGCTCGAACTTCAATGACGGCGCGATGATCGCAGTGGCTTGCGAAGAGCGTCGAGCTCCTTGATCAAGGCGTCCACGTCCGGGGACACCATGACCTCGCCTGCCTCGACATGACGATCTACGCGCTGCTCGCCGCCTCGCCAGCCTGGCGTCCAGAACCATGCCTGATCCGCCGGAACGGGGACCTGTGGCCGGAGCTCGATTACCCCATCGTCTCGCTCGACCACCTCAACTTGGGCTCCGGGTTGATCGAGGTGGTGGCGGCGCCTTAGCTCCGCGGGAAGAACGATCTCCCCGCGAGGTCGGACTCCAACGAATGATGGCTTCCTCACGGTGGTAGTAATAGCAGTATAACAGCTTTGCGATAATACGGGAATACCGTAATCCAGCCAACAAGTCTAGTCGCAGACAAGCTTGAAAAAGACGTGTCGATCGGGCATTAGCTCGCGTGTCGATCGGGCATTAGCTCGCGTGTCGCCGGCAGAGTGATCCAGTCGCGGCAGGACACCTTCCGAACGCCGCTCCCCGCGTCCAGGCGTGACCGAACTCGGAAAGGTTCGCTCCGCGACGAGAGGCGCCCCCGGAGAGAATCGAACTCCCGACCTTGACGTTAGGACCGTCCTGCTCTATCCACTGAGCTACGGGGGCTGGCGAGAAGTCTAAGAAGTCGAATTCAGGTCGACTTCCTCAGTAACTTCCAAGGCCATTCCTAGGTTTGCTTCAGTGGCAGGGCTGAGACTTAACCACGGAATGGACCACCTTCACCCGATCCAGGCGAGAGAGCGACGCGATGAAGCGATCCGGCGGCTGAACCGGCTGACCACCGGGGCGGCGCTGGCAGCGGTCGCCGGTGTCGGAATCTTCGGAGTCGTCAGCGCCTCGACGATCCCCGGCAGCTCGACCGCGCAATCCTCAGCCTCGACCTCGACTTCGAGCACGAGCAGTTCCACCGACACCGCGACCAGCGACAGCTCGAGCACCTCTCAGTCCGGCTCCTCGAGCAGCCTTCAGCCGTCGAGCGGCGTGAGCTCCGCCGATTCCGGGACGGGCACGGTCGTCTCCGGCGCCTCGCACTGAGCGGTGGACAGCACGCTCCTCTGGTACACCACGCGCGGAGCCGGCGCGGTCACTCTGATCCTGCTGACCGCCGTCGTGGTGCTGGGAATCCTGTCCACGCTTCGGGTCGAGAGCTCGAGCTGGCCCCGATTTCTCACCACCGGCCTGCACCGCAACCTGGCGTTGATGACGCTGGTCTTTCTCGCGCTTCACATCGTCACCGCGGTCGTCGATCCGTACACGCACCTCGGCTGGGCGGCCGCGTTGATTCCTTTTTCGTCTTACTACCGAACTCTGTGGCTGGGTCTAGGCGTGATCTCGTTCGAGCTCTTGCTCGCGATCGTCGTGACCAGCCTTGTGCGTGGGTTCCTCGGTCATCGCACGTGGCGGGCGGTGCACTGGCTCACATATGCGGCGTGGCCGGTTGGCGTGATTCACGGTCTTGGCACCGGCACAGACACCTGGTCGGCCTGGATGCTCGCCATCACCGCGGCCTGCGTCGCGGCCGTGGGCACAGCGATCGTCATCCGGCTCACATCGGGCTCGGCCGACCCGCTGGCCGCGCATCGCATCACATTTCAGTCGGCCGTCGATCGACGTGAGTCGCGTTGATGGCGCGGCTGTTAGACGGACCCGATCTCGCGAAGGGAGCCGAATCCCTGCAGGACCACACCCGCCGTCTTGGCCCGGTGCCTGCGCTCGATCAGGGCTTCATCGCAACCCTCGGTCGCACCGGCGCAACCGGTCGCGGCGGCGCCAGCTTTCCGGTCGCCACCAAGTGGCAGGCGGTGGCGCGCCACGCACGCCGAGACGTCGCGATTCTGGTCAACGGCGCGGAATGCGAGCCCCTGAGCAAGAAAGATCGTGCGCTCATGACGACCCGGCCGCATCTGATTCTCGATGGAGCCTTCGTCGCGGCCCGAGTGCTCGGCGCGCGGCGCGTGGTCGTGTACATCGGCGAGCGTCACTCGGTCGCGAGCCGCGCGATGCAGCAGGCGGTGGCAGAACGGCCCGCATCCGAACGAAGCCTGGTCTCGTTTGAGGCCGCTCCCGCGAGATACGTCGCCGGACAGGAGGCGGCCGCCATCCACCTGATCAACGAAGGCATCGCGACGCCGACCACGATGCCGCCCTATCCATTCGTTCGCGGGATCGATCGAATGCCGACGCTGGTGCACAACGTCGAGACGCTGGGGCAGATCGCGCTCATCGCCCGCACGGGTGACGCGACAGGCACGGTGCTCATCACGATCGCGGGTGCAGTCCCTCGGCCCGGAGTGCTGGAGATGTCAGGCACGGCAACCGTGGGTGACGCAGTGAAGCGCGCGGGCGGCTCGATTGATGGGGCGCGAGCGATTTTGATCGGCGGCTATTTCGGTTCGTGGGTGGATGCGGGCTCGGCCGCGAATCTGCCACTCGATGCAGGAATCCTGCGCACCAAGGGCTTGAATCTCGGCTGCGGCGTGATTGGCGTGCTCGCCGAGAGCCGCTGCCCGGTCTGCGAGGTCGCGGGCATGATGCGCTACCTCGCCTCCGAGAGCTCCGCGCAGTGCGGCCCATGCTTTTTTGGACTGCGCGCTCTTTCCGAAGCCTGCATTCGCATCTCGGAGCGCGGTTCCAATCACGAGGACCTCAACCGGTTGCAGCGCTGGGCAGTCGATGTCCGTGGACGGGGCGCATGTCGACATCCCGACGGGGCGGTGTCGCTGCTGCAGTCGGCGATGAAGACCTTTGCGCATGAGTTCGGAACCCACACGCCGCACCGTGCGACGCAACAAATCGGGGCTGCGTGATGGCGGCCAAGCATTTCTTCATCGATCGCATCAAGTGCGACGGCCGCGGCCTGTGCGCCGAGCTGCTGCCTGAGCTGATCAGGCGCGACGACTGGGGATATCCGATCATCGCTCCGGGGCCTGTGCCCGAGCACCTGCTGCCGCTGGCGGAGCGAGCGGTGGAGGACTGCCCCTTGCTCGCGCTCACGCTGCGACAGCTGGAAGCTCGCAAATGAGCATCAGCGTGCTTGGCATCGCTGACGATCAGGCGCTGGGCGGCTCGGTACGGCTGATAGTCACCGAACCACGCGCACTTGCAGAGGCGAAACAGGCGGTGGACAGCGTGCTGAAGGAAATCGACGCCGCGGCGAGTCGCTTTCGCTCCGAGAGTGAGTTGAGCCGGCTCAACTCGCGTGCAGGTGAGGTGGTCAAGGTCAGCCCATTGCTTGCCGGAGCGATCGCGGCCGCCATCCGCGGCGCCGAGCTCTCCGACGGCGCGGTGGATCCGACCATCGGGACCGCGATCAGGCTCGCCGGTTACGACGCCGACTTCGCCTCCCTTGCCACCGAAGCCGCGCCTTTGCGCTTGATCGCGCAGCGCGTTCCCGGCTGGCGCGGCCTTTACTTCCG
>DATLKH010000114.1:0-4689 GCA_035538475.1 Candidatus Dormiibacterota bacterium
CGCACACGGCGATCAGCGCTTGCATCGCCGGCTGATTCGATGCGCCGATGATCGGGCCGACGCGATAGAGCACCGTGATCGCGACCACGGACCACGCCGATTGCGCGATCGCCAAGGCCGCGGGCGGTGCGGTGACCGCCGTTTGCGTGATCCATGAGGTCAGCGGCCAGAGCACGAGGCGGCCCGCAATCCCGATGAAGAGCAGCACCGCGCCGACGACGAGCGAGCGGACGGTCCATCCGGGATTGGTGTGGAGGATCGGGATCAATGCGCTGAGGCTCTGCACTCCGTAGCGCGCGTACAGCCAGGCGATGCCGCACAGCAGCGAAAGGTCGGTGATGAAGGGCAGCGCAAGCGCAACACGTGAACGATGGGCGGGTTCGTCCATGCCCCACCGGTGCGCAAGGAGGAGGAACGTGATGGCGCCGGCGATCGCCCAGAATGCAAACATCGCGGCGAGATCCACGGTCAGGAGCACGCCGGCGAACGCGAACAAGAGCGCTGTGACCTCGGCGTAGAACCGCGCGGGACCTGGCTCTGAGCGTCCCATGACGCGATGCCATCCGAGCACGCACAGTACGGCGAATGCGATGACTGCGATTGCGGCCACGGTCAAGTGGTCGGCTCGCATCGAGAGCTCGATGGTGAACGACTGGAAATTGGTCGGGCCGGAAAACGCCACCGGAAGGTTGAAGTACTGATAGTTGGCTTGAAATGCCGAGCCCCGCTTGATCAAACCCCAGGTGACGAGCAGTGTCAGCACGAGCATGACGAACGTGCCGAACATCGCCATCGCCGCGGCAGACCGCCGAGTCCGGATGCTGGACACCGCGAGCAGGAACGTGATGAACGGCGTGAGCAGCAAGAACGGCACAGCCCATGGGAGGGTCGTCGTCGGGTCGAAATTGAGCCCCGACGGTCTGGTGCTCGAGGCTGCTCCAAAAACCACGGCCAGATAGCCCGGAAAGACGAGCAGGCTCAGCGAGGGCTCTCCCGTCCGGCCAGACCGAGACCGAGCGTCACGAGCGCAAGCGATGCGATCGCAAGCAGGATCGCCATCTCCTGACCGACCAGCTCGTGTAGGCCGGCCGCCGCGAATCGGGCCACACCCACAAACGCGACGCCCGCGCCGGCGAACATCAACGGCAGCCCGGCAACGGCAGCCGTCACATCGCGCCGCCACACCGCCGCGAGCGCGCCGGCCGCGATCAAAGCTGCGCCCACGAACAAGACCGAGACCAGTCCAACGGTCATCGGGGTGGCCGCTCGCGCAAGTGCCACGCAGCCGAGGAGCCGGCGATTGCCACCAGCGCCAGCACACCGACCGCCACCACCGCCACGGCGTCGTGACCGAAAAGCAGGCGACCAAGCGCGGCGGTATCGAAAGCGCCTCCGTAAAAGGTCGCTTTCACGAAGTCGCCTTTGAAGGCCGAGAACGCCAGCAGGGCGAACAGCAAGGCGGCAGAGATTGCGCCCAGCTGACGCCACAAAGGAGACATCGCCGGAGCCAAGCTGCGATGAGCAGGTCCCGCGATCACAAAGGCACACGCGAGCAGGCAGATCAGGGCGATCAGCGCTGCAAAACCCGCCGACAGTGAAAGGTAGATGCCGGCGACGCCGATCGCGGTAGCAGCCAGCGCAGCTCCACGTGAATCACGCCGCTGTAAGAGCGCGACTCCGAGGCCACCCAGAAGTGAAACCCCGGCGGACGCGTAGAAACCAACCGCGTGGAGGGAGTCCATCTGCGCTCCGTGTAACCAGAGAGATTGCTGCTTTTTGCCGGCTACCTGTCGATGTGCGCCGGTTCGCGCCAAGCATACAGAAAGCCGGCCGCTGCAATTACGAGTGCGGCGGCGGCCGCCGATGCGGCATTGGGATCAAAACCCACGGTCGTGGAGCCGAACACATAAGCCGCGAGCAGCGCGATCCAAGCCACCGCGAGGCCGGCCGCGGTGACCCGCAGCATGTCCCAACGCCTGAGCCAGCGGGACAATGTGCGCATGCCTGGAGTATCGCAGGCACTCATCGACTTCGCCAATCACTACCGATCTGCCCCCTCGCCCGGCATCGAGGTCATCGAGACGGACCGGTACCGGATCGTGTTCGAGCCTGATTGGCCCATCCCGGGTCCAAACAGCGTCTCCTTCATTCGCTGCGCGGCGGAGCAGGCGGACGAATTGATCGCCGAAGTGCGCGCGCTCGCCGCTGCGCGCCGCCTGCCGATCATGTGGATCATCGACCCCGAAACCGAACCCGCAGAGTTCGCCGATCACCTGCAAGCTCACGGGATCTCGAAATCCTCGACTTCCGCGGAAGCGGCGGTCATGGTGCTGCCTGCTGACGCGGACCTGTCGCGGCCGGCGGTCGAGGGACTGTCGATGGAAGACGGGCTTGCCGACTCGTTCACCTTTCGGGCGGCGCAAGCCGCCAGTGACGAGGCGTTCGGAAGCGGCGGGCCGTCGATTTCGGCGGCGCTGCTCGAGGAGCGGCGGCGCAATTTGCTTGCGGCCGGTGACGTGCACGTGCTCCTGGCAACCGTTCACGGCGAACCGGCGGGCAGCTCTCGCGTGAAATTGTCTGCGCCCGATGGCGCTGCGCTCATGGGCGCCGGAGTGCGTCCGAAATTTCGCGGTCGGGGCGTATACCGCGCGATGGTTGCGGAACGCCTCGCGCTGGCGCGCGATTCGGGCGCGGCCGGTTTGTTCGTTTGGGGTGGTCCTATGTCGGAGCCGATTCTGAGCAAGCTCGGTTTCGTGAAGGTCGGCTGGCGGCGCTTCTATCCCGACCTCGGTACGGCCTAAGCGAGCGACTCCACCCACGCGCGGTGCAGTGATTCGTATCGCCCGGTGGTCCGGCGGAGCTCCGACGGCGAACCATCCTCGACGATCCTCCCCGCGTCGATGACGAGCACCCGATCTGCGATCTCGACCGTTGAGAGACGGTGGGCGATGATGAACGCCGTCCGGCCCCGCAGCAGGGTGCGCAGCGCGTGCTGCACCAAACGTTCCGACGGCAAGTCCAGCGACGAGGTCGCCTCGTCGAGGATCAGCACACGCGGGTCGGCGAGAAACGCGCGCGCAAAAGCGACGAGCTGACGCTGACCGGACGACAGTCGAACGCCCCGTCGCCTGACGTCCGTCTCGTAGCCATTCGGCATCGCGCTGATGAAATCGTGGGCGCCGATTGCGCGCGCCGCATCATGCATTTCTTCCCGCGTTGCGCTCGGCCGGCCGAACAGGATGTTGTCGCCCACCGTTCCCGAGAAGAGGAAGCTTTCCTGCGTGATGATGACCACGGCGCGACGCAAGTCGGCTATCGAAATATCGCGGAGGTCGACTCCGTCCAGTGTCACCCGCCCGCTGCCTGGGTCATAGAAACGTGAGATCAGTCGAGCAAGCGTCGTCTTGCCCGCGCCCGTCTCACCGACGAGCGCCACGATCTGCCCCGCGGGAACCGTCAGGTCGATGTGGTGCAGAACCGGCTTCTCGCGGTACGCAAAGGTCACATCGTCGAACCCGATGGTGCCGCTCGCATTCTTCATGGGGACGGGTTTCAGGGGCTCTGGGACGGTGGGCTCCTCCTCAATCACACCGGCCAGCTTTTCCAGCGCCGCGCCGGCCGCCTGAAACACGTTGTAGAACTGCGAAAGGTCCTGCATCGGGTCGAAGAACTGGCGCAGGTAGAGGACGAATGCGGTCAGCACGCCGAGCGTCAGCTGACCTTGCACGACCAGGTATCCGCCGTAGACGAGGACAGCCATGGTCGTGAGGCGCCCCAGCAACTGGATCGCCGGCCCGAATGTCGAGGCCAGGCGATTGGACCAGATGTTGGCGTCGCGATAACGTCCGTTGACGTCTTCGAAGATCTCCTGGTTTCTCGGCTCGCGCCGAAACGCATGCACCGCGCGGATTCCCCCGAGGGACTCGACGTAGTGCACGATCACGAGCACGATCGCCTTCCGCACCGCGCGATAGGCTCGCTGCGAGTTCACGCGAAACCAGTACGTGAGACCGAGGACGATGGGCATGGCGATCAACGTGACCATCCCGAGCCGGACATCGAGGTGCAGCAGGATGACGGTGATCGCGACCACCGAAATCAATGACGTGATCACCGACGTCAGGCCGGTTGCGAGCAGCTCGTTGAGCGCGTCGATATCAGAGGTGAGACGGGAAATGATCCGCCCGGAGGTGTAACGCTCGTAAAACGAGAGCGAGAGCTCCTGCACATGCGCGAACAGCATCTGGCGCAGGTCGAAGAGGATGTTTGCCCCCACCCGACCGGTGAGCCTCAAGAATCCGTAGTTCGCGAGCGCGTTGGTACCCAGCGCGAGGAGCAGCACTCCGACGATCAAGATCAAAGACGTCAGATTTCCCGTCGAGATGCCCTTGTCGATTCCCAAGCCGACCAAATACGGGATGGACAGGTAGGCGGCTGTCCGAATCAAGATCAAAACTCCGGAGAGCGCCATCTGCCATCGATACGGGTGGGCGAGATTCGCAAGCAACCGTCGACTGCGCCGCCGGAGGAGCCCGGCTACGCTGGCTGAGAACTCGTCCACATCCTCCGCGGCGACTCCTCGCCAGCGGTCCGGATTTCCGGCCGCTATCACACCGGCACCTCGGCGGCTTCGTATTCCTGCGCGAGCAGGTTCCGATACAGGTCGTTGGAGCGCATCAGTTCCTGATG
>DATLKH010000115.1:0-5121 GCA_035538475.1 Candidatus Dormiibacterota bacterium
CGACGCTTGAGAGCGAAACCGTGCCCGGTTTCCTCTCATCGGCCCGCTCTCCGGCAACTCACCCAACGCGATTCCTGAGTAAGTCGCCGGGACTCGCGGGCCCGATTTCCTCTCATCGGCCCGCTCACCCGCCCCAATCAGGCAAGAGGCGTAGCTGCTCGACCCGCGGTGCGCCAGGTCCATAAGCCTGATTGAAGTAATCGATGACCATGCGTCGGGCTGAGAATCCGGTCAGGACATTGCGCATCGAGGCCCTCATCATCGAAACCCATCGCTGCGGGATGCCGGCTTCGTCTCGTTCGTAATACGCCGGCACCACCTCACGTTCCAGAAGACGGAACAGCGCCTCCGCCTCCGCCAGGTCATCGACGTCCGGCCGGTCGAGCGTGGCGGCGGACGGGATGGCCCAGCCGATCTCGGGCCTGTACGCCTCGTCCCACCAACCGTCGAGCACGCTGACGTTCAACGCGCCGTTCGCACCTGCCTTCATGCCGCTGGTTCCGCTGGCCTCGAGCAACCGGCGCGGATTGTTGAGCCAGATGTCGGCGCCATGCACGAGGCGCCGGGCCAGCGCAATGTCGTAGTCCTTGAGAAATGCGACGTGGGGCTCCTCCCGGGCGAGAGCAACGATGCTGGCGACGATGTCCTTTCCCGGTTGATCCGCCGGATGTGACTTCCCGGCGAACAGGAACTGCACCGGGCGCTTCGGATTCCGCAGGAGGCGAGCCAGCCGCGCTCGATCCTTGAGCAGCAGGCTGGCCCGTTTGTAAGGCGCGAAGCGCCGGCCGAAGCCGATGGTGAAGGCATTGAAGTCGAGCTCCGTCGGGTGCTCCGAGCGTTCGGCTGTCATGTTCAGCAGCTGACGCTTCAGCTCCAGGTGGACCGTCCAGAGCTCGCCTGACGGAATCTCGTGCACCGCGTGCCAGCGCCCGTCGGCCGGATCGAGATCCCACCAGTCGCGGCCTACGTACCGGCTCAGGAGATCGGCAATTTCCGGTGCGACCCAGGTCGGCATGTGCACCCCGTTGGTCACCGAGCCGATGGGCACCTGTGTCTCGGGCAATCCACGCCACGCTTCTTTCCACAGGCGCCGCGAAACCGCGCCGTGCAGCCGGCTGACGCCGACCGATTGGTCCGCCAGCCGCAGCGCCGCGTACGTGGTCGTGAATCTCTCGCGGGGATCGCCTTGACGCTGCCGCCCGAGGTCCATGAAGCGGTCGAAGGTGATTCCGACCTGAGCCAGGTATGGATTGAGCAGATCCCACACCAGTGCGGATTCGAAGTAGTCACTGCCCGCGGCGATCGGCGTGTGAGTTGTGAAGACGATGCCGGCACGGGCAAACAGGCGCGCCTCCTCGAGCGTCATCTGTCGCGAGGCTCGGAGCTCGCGAATCCGCTCGATTGCGCACAAAAAGCTGTGGCCTTCGTTGAGATGGAAGACGCCTGAGTCGATGCCGAGCGCGCGCAGCGCCCGAACCCCGCCGATGCCGAGCACGATCTCCTGACGCAAGCGCCGGTCCGGCTCAGGGACATAGAGGCGGTCGGTGATGTCACGAAGGTCGGGCGGGTTGGACTCGAGGTTCGTATCGAGCAGCAGCAGGGTCACCCTTCCGACGTTGACGCGCCAGACCGCGATGCGAACGTTGCGGGCGCCGATCGGCGCTTCGACTTCGACGCCTTCGACTCTCCGCACCGGCAAGTCAGCCCCGCGGTTCTCGGAGTAGACCTCGTACTGCCGGCCGCCGCCGTCGATCTCTTGGCGGCCGAAGCCCTGCCGGTACAAAAGACCGACGGCTACCAGCGGCAGACCAAGGTCGCTCGTCGCCTTCAAATGGTCACCCGCCAGCACGCCCAGGCCGCCGGAGTAGATGGGCAAGCACTCTGCCAGCCCGAACTCGAGTGAAAAGTATGCAATCGCCATCGGCGCCCGAGCGTCGTAGAAGCGCGGGTGGCGGTCGTAGTATTCGCGGTACGCAGCCCGCGCTCCCTCCAGTGCCCTCCGAACCTCTTCACGCTCACATGCGCGCTGTACGCCCTCCTCGCCAAGCTGATTGATGAGCAGGACCGGGTTCTCGCGTGTGGCTTTCCAGAGCTCGGGGTCCAGAGCGGCGAACAGTGCTTGGATGCGAGGCTGCCAGGTCCAGAGCAGGTCGTAAGCGAATTTGTTGAGCTCTTCGAGCACTGAGTTCTTCAGATCTTCCAGCACGAAGTTAAGATCCTAGACGGGAAGGGGTCTATGAAGGCTGTTGTGATGGC
The DNA here is from genome assembly GCA_035538475.1 of Candidatus Dormiibacterota bacterium. GTDB lineage: Bacteria > Chloroflexota > Dormibacteria > Dormibacterales > Dormibacteraceae > 40CM-4-65-16. Next base: position 2,257 of record DATLKH010000115.1, read on the forward strand.
GGGCGGCGAGGGTTCTCGACTGCGTCCGCTCACCAGCACCATGCCGAAGCCGCTGGTCCCGGTCGCGGGCCGGCCGATCATGGAGCACATCCTTCTCCACCTGCGCCGGCATCAGCTGCGCGACGTGGTGGCCACGGTGCAGTACATGGGCGCGTCGATTCGCAACTATTTCGGCGACGGCTCGGAGCAGGGGGTCTCCCTCACATATTCGGTCGAGGACTCGCCGCTGGGTACCGCCGGATCCGTGATGCTGGCCCGCCAGCAGCTCAACGAGCCGTTTGTCGTGATTTCCGGCGATTCGTTGACGGATATCGACCTGGGTGCCGCGGTTCGTTTTCATCGCGAGCGCAAGGCGATCGCCACGATCGTCTTGAAGCCCGTGCCAAATCCGCTCGAGTACGGAGTGGTCGTGATCGACGAGGGGGGCGCGGTTCAACGATTCATCGAAAAGCCGAGCTGGGGCGAGGTCATCTCCGATCTCGCCAACACCGGCATCTACATCCTCGACCCGGCGGTCTTCAATTTCTTCCGGCAGGGAGAGGTCACAGACTGGTCAGGCGACGTTTTTCCAAAGCTGCTGAAAGAGGGCGAGCACGTTTTCGGCTGGGTGGCCGATGGTTACTGGGAGGACGTCGGCAGCCACACCGCCTACATCAAAGCCAACTTCGACTGCCTCGAAGGTCGCGTCAAGGTTCAGCTGCCCGGTGAGCGTGCCGGTGAGTCGATCTGGATCCATCCTGACGCAGAGGTTTTTCCGGGCGCGCGCATCGACGGTCCGGCACTGATTGGAGCGGGCGCGAAAGTGCGCTCGGGGGCGTGGGTCAACGGGCCGGCAATCATCGGCGCCTACACGACGGTGGATTCGGGCGTGAAGATCTCGAACTCCATCGTGTGGGACCACAGCTACATCGGGCTCAACTCCAGGCTGCGTGGCTGCGTGGTGTGCCGCTCCGTGACCGTCAAGAACGGCTGCCTGCTCGAAGAAGGCAGCGTCATCGGGGGCGATGTCGTGATCGGCGCGAGCTCAACCGTCAACGCCAACGTGCGCATCTGGCCCAACAAAGAGGTCGAGCCCGGCGCAGTGGTGCATGAGTCGATCATCTGGGCCGGCTCCTGGAAGCGCGGGCTGTTCAGCTCGTACGGGCTGAATGGGTTGATCAACATCGAGATCACGCCCGAGTTTGCTTCACGCCTGGGCGCGTCGATCGGCGCCCTTGCGGTGAAGGGAAGCGAGATCGCGATCTCGCGCGACTACACGCGTTCGGCGCGGATGATCGGACGCGCTTTGATGTCGGGCATGATCTCATCTGGCACCAACGTGATCGATCTGTCGGTGCTGCCGGCGCCCGTCACGCGCTACTGGGCGCGCCACAATCACGTTTCGGCGATCCACGTGCAGACTTCGCCGGTCGATCCCAGGTCTGCGGATGTGCGCATCTTCGACGACCACGGGCTCGACATCGATAAGCGAAACGAACGAAAACTCGAGGGACTGTTCTTTCGCGAGGACATCCGTCGGGTCTCGCATTACGAGATGGGACGGATTACGCGTCGCGACTCGCAGACGGAACGCTATGTAGAAGACATGCTCGCGCACATCGACCTGGAGCGCGTGCGAGGGGCGGCGTTCAAGGTGGTCATCGATTACAACAACGGCGCGGCTGCGATGGTGCTGCCGCAGATCCTGCGCGAGATGGGCTGCACGGTGATTCCGTTGAACGCGGCGCCGGCTGAGATCAACGTCGAGCAGGACGAGCAGACGTTTTACGGGCGCCTGAACGAGATGGGAGTGATCACGTCTGCGGTCAAGGCGAGGCTTGGGGTTTTCATCGACACGCCTGGCGAGCGCTGCTTCCTCGTGGATGAGAGTGGTGCGGTGCTCGATCACAGCGCCGCGTTTGCGGTGCTGACGCAGCTGGTGCTCTCCGAGAGGCACGGTCTGGTTCTCGGCCCGGCATCGGCTTCACTCGCATTTTCGATGATTGCGGACGCGATGGGCAGCCGCTTCGTGCCCACGAAGATCACGCCCGGCTCGGTGTTGAGGGCTGCGCAGCACGCGGACACCATCCTTGCGTCGGACGGACAGGGTGGTTTTTGCTGGCCCGACTTCGCGGTTTCGTTCGATGCCATCTTCACGATCGCCCGCGTGCTGGAGCTTCTGGCCCGTACGGGAGCATCGCTCAGCGCGCTGAGAGCGCGCATCCCCCAGGTGGAGCACCGCGTGGCGGTGGAGTTCTGCCCGTGGGAGGTGAAGGGGCGCGTGATGCGCTCGATGATGGAGCGGCATCTGAAGGATCGCGTCGACCTGACCGATGGCGTGAAGGTGTTCGTGGACGATGGGTGGGTGCTGGTCGTGCCCGACGCGGACCGGCCGGAGTACTACGTCATCGCTTCGACCATCGCTCCGGGACGGGCGCACAGGCTCGTCGACGAGTATTCGCAGCTGGTGCGGGCGGTCGTGTCTGAGGCCGCGCCACAAGCTGAGGCGGTGGTCGAGACCTAAAATCGGAGTTCTGCCGGACCCTCAGCACGCGAGTGTGCACACTCGCGTGTTTCCAGGGCCGCCGAATGCCGCCTTTGCCGGCACTCGCCGGGTTGACGGAAGCCGCGACCTAAAATCGAAAGTCTGCCGAGAGGGAGTAGCTCAGCTGGCAGAGCGCGACCTTCCCAAGGTTGAGGTAGCGGGTTCGAGTCCCGTCTCCCGCTTATTGCCACGTTGTGGAGCCAATCGGCCTGCAGCGTGAAAACCATGGCGCGTCAAGTTCGCCGACTTTTACGAGCTGAGCTTGCGCACTACCTTGAGGATTGGTGGCTTCTGTTCCTGGCATACGACTCCTGCAGAGTCCAGGAGTTGCCGTCAGGGTC
>DATLKH010000116.1:0-10506 GCA_035538475.1 Candidatus Dormiibacterota bacterium
TCACAGCACCACGCTGGCGCGGCTGCCGCTCGACCGCGTCCGCCTCCTTGTCGATGTATGGGCCGATCGTTACGAGGAGCTCGGCTCGCGGCCGGAGGTGGCGTACGTCTACATCTTCGAAAACAAAGGCGAAGAGATGGGAGTCACGCTGCACCACCCACATGGCCAGATCTATGCATTGCCTTTCGTGCCGCCGGTTGCCAAGGCCGAGCTCGCTGCATCCCGCGAGCACTTACTCGACGACGGCCGCTGTCTGCACTGCGAGCAGATCGGGGCCGAGCTGACCGGAGAGCGGATCCTTTTCGCCGACGATTCGATGGTTGCGTTCGTACCCGGGGCAGCGCGATGGCCTTACGAGGTGCACCTCTATCCACGCCGGCACGTCGCATCGTTGACAAGCCTCGATGCGCACGACCGCCTGGCGCTCGCAAAGGCGCTGCTCCAGATCACGGGAACCTACGACCGCTTCTTTGGCTTCTCGACTCCTTATGTAATGGCGATGCATCAGGCGCCGACGGATGGGCGGGAATGGCCCGAAGCTCACCTGCACGTCGAGTTCTATCCGCCCCACCGGCGACCGGATCGGCTCAAGCTGCTCGCGGGCGTGGAGCTCGGCGCCGGCATGTTCGTCAACGACACGCGTCCGGAGGAAACTGCCGCCCAGCTGCGCCGGGCAATGTCTCCACGGGCGGTATAACCGTGCGCGTAGACCGAGATCCCTCGTGCAAACGGGCGCTTATGAGGTTGAGCTGCGTCCGGGTGCTGGCTTCAACGAAGATGTGCGCCTGAAATAGGTCCAGGAAAGGATCATGAAGAAGGCTCCGAGCACGATTGAGAGCCCAAGGTCATCGCCGCGATCGGCTTGGTCATTGAACTCCACGCCGAACCAAATCAACTTGATGATCAGCGTCAAGGCGACAGCAGCGATGGGGATCACTGACCGCGAGTATTTGTGGCGTCCAGTCAAGTACCAGACCACAAGGGCTGACGCGACCAGCGGAATGGTCGCCTCATCCACCTTGTGAACCAGTTCGTCTTCGCTGGGAACGGCGGCCGCGAAACCGATTCCGAGCGCTGCGGCGAACGACACCGCCGCGAAGTTGAAGCCTCTGTTGTTGGCCTCCTCTGTCGTCATCGGCTCATCATTGGATGGACCTGCTCCGGCTGGGTGCGACATCTCAGCCAGGCATTCGCAAGTTGTGCTTCTGGATCAGGCGCGGGGCCAGTTCGGGAAAAAATATGACGTCATGGCGGCGGCCGATCTCGATCAACTGCTCAGGCGTGGGCGGAGTAATTGAAAAGCGCCTGGCCATCTCTTCTCCGAAGGCCTCGAAACCGGCCGGCGTGTACATGTCAAGCAGCCTGACGCTGCGACCCCCGGCAGACCAGAGAGCGTGGACAACGCATTTTGGCCTGACGACAAACGAGCCCGGACCGGCCTGGAGCTCATCGTCGCCCACCATCGCACCGAGCTCACCCTCCAGGATGTAGGACACTTCACTCGTCCGCTCATGCATGTGCGGCGGTACCAAAAGCCCCCTCGGCAGCACCATTTCCACGATCGAGAAGGCGCCCGATGTCTGCCCGCCCGTGACCTTGACGACCGCTTCGATTCCTAGTGCCGAGTGCGGTGCACCTGCCTCAGCTCCGACCAGGATCGTTTGTGAAATTGGCATCGATCCTCTCCTCGCAGTAACCCTCAACAGAATTCGCGTTCAGTCTGAACGCCAATAGCGAAAGCATACTGAGCCATGCGCTAATGTCAATATCGCGTCCATGATGTACGCGAAATTGAGATGACCCGCGCTTACCACATGAAGGCACGTGCCGAGCGCCATGCCGACACCAGGCGCCGCATCGTCGAAGCCGCCCTACAACTTCACCGAACGATGGATCCTCAGCGGATCACTGTCACCGAGATTGCGAGGCGGGCGGGCGTCGAGCGCCCGACAGTCTTGCGTCATTTCAACGACCGGGTCTCCTTGCTGATGGCCTGCACCTTCGGAGATCCGATTCCCGCCGAGCACGCCGATGATTGGGCACTCGAGCCGAACCCGGAAGTTAGGCTTGCGACGGCCCTTTCGGAGCAGTACTCGTGGTACCGGCGGAATCACAAGATGCTGCACCATCTCCTCGATCTCATTGAATCGGATACCTCGCTGACTCCTAGGCGAGCGGTAATGGAGCAAATGCGCAAACGAGCGCATGAGGTCTTGTGCGCAGGGTGGGATGTGCGCAAGTCGGTTCGGCCGAAACTTGAACTTGCGGTGCAACACGCATTCGACTTCTGGTCGTGGCTGTCGTTGGCAGAAGCCGGACTTACCGATGAGCAAGCTTCAGAGTTCACGTTCGAAATGGTTCGCGACATAGCGCACAGATAGCCCGCCGTTAATCGGCGGGGAACTGGACCGTTATGAACGGCCAGCACTTATTGGCGCACAAGGCGTACACCGACGGAAGAAGCTACGCAAGCGGAGGCACCACCATAAAAGAGCTCAAGCTGACGTTCGATTTATGGCATGAGCCGGTTGGCAGCGGAATGCCCTAGCCGTGGTCCTCAATGGCATGGATCTTGGGCTTCGCCGATACGATCGTCGACGAGCTCAGATCATCGGGGTTAGTTGACCGCGGCGACGCCGACTAAAGCATCCGAGACGATCTGAGCCAGCGCGTCGATGAATTCCGGCCGCGTGTTGAATGATCGTGTCCGTCGAATGCGCATTCCGTGCTTCTGTGCGAATGCCTGCGCTTCGATGTCGAGGTCGTACAGAATCTCGAGATGATCGGCGACAAAACCGATCGGACACACGAGTATGTCTTTGGCACCTGATCTATCGATCGCGTCGAGGAGGTCGGGGCCAAGCCACGGCTCTCCTGTGTTACTGGCCGATTGGAATGCAAACTCCCACTGAGGCAGATCCATGCCTTCGGCGACCAGGCGGCAGCTCGTCAACAGCTGGTCCCTGTAGGGATCGCCTTCGGCCAGGATCCGCGCTGGGAGGCTGTGCGCTGTAAAGAACAACCGCTCTGGACCGCCTTCGGTCAGAGCCTCTTTCAGCAGACCCTGTACCGCGGCTGTGAATGCGGGGTGATCGTGGAACCCCGGAATAAAGACGAGCTCGCCGGCCCATGCTTCTTGTAGAGAGTGCTGATAACTTCCGAGGCTCATCTGTGCGTAATGCGGCGCGAGGGGAAGCCCCACGAGCCGCTCGATGCCCGCACGCCGAGCCTCGGCCGCGCCGTCTGCAATGAACGGTGGAGCGTGTTTCATCCCCACGAAGGCGGGCATGCCCGTGCTCTCTGAAAGGGCTTTGGCCTGAGCGCGGGTGATCTCGGAGAGAGGCGAGCCGCCGATGGCTCGATAGCGCTGAGTTAGCTCTTCCAGCGCCTGAGCTGACGGCGGTCGTCCGCCGCGAATGTGCGTGAAGTAAGCGGCGATGTCGGCTTCGGTCGCCGGACTCCCATAGGCCATACAGAGGATTCCGGTCCTCATCTCACGCGACACTGGCCGGCACCCAGGAATGCACCGTCTCGATCAGAACCTGCAAGTTTTCCATTGGTGTGTCGGGCAGGACTCCGTGTCCGAGGTTGAAGATGTGACCCGGCCTGCCGGCGGCCCGCCGCAGCACATCCCGCGCCCGTTCGCGAACGAGATCGGCCGGCCCCAGCAGAACCGCTGGATCGAGGTTGCCTTGAATGCCGAGATCGTGTCCAACTCGTTGCCATCCATCGTCCAAGTGAACGCGCCAATCCAGCGACACGATGTCTGGTCCAGTCGCCGCGATCGGCTCGAGCAGCGCCGCGGTGTCGGTGCCGAAGTGGATGAGCGGAACTCCCACCGGCGCCAGCGACTCGAAGATCGCACGCGTGTGTGGCGCGACACGCGACTCGTAATCCTCGCGCGTCAGCGCGCCCACCCAAGAGTCGAACAGCTGAATCGCCTGAGCGCCAGCAGCGACCTGCGCCTTGAGATAGCCGGCCATCGCTGTGGCGAGTTTCTGAAGCAGCAGGTCGAAGGCCTCTGGTTGGGTGAACATGAATGCCTTTACTCGCGCGAAATCACGGGACGGCCGGCCTTCGATGAGATAGCTGGCGAGCGTGAAGGGCGCGCCCGAGAAACAAATCACCGGCACGGACGACTCGCGCACGACGTGGCGAATGGACGTGATGACCTGCGGCGCAGCCTCTTCCCCACTGGGGACTCGCAATCGCTTCGCATCGGCGGCAGAGGTGATGGGATGGGCGATCACAGGACCCACGTTCTCGACCAGTTCGAACTCGACGCCCATGCCGCGCAGCGGAAGCATGATGTCGGCGAACATAACCGCCGCGTCGACGCCAAGACGGCGCACCGGCTGCAGCGTCACCTCCGCGCATAACTCGGGCTGGGCCACGATGTCGGCGAGCGAGTAGCGCTCACGGAGTTTCCGATATTCGGGCAGCGAGCGTCCTGCCTGTCGCATCAGCCAGACCGGCGTCACGTCGACCGATTGCCGGCGAGCCGCACCGAGGAAGCGGCTCATCGCGACGCAGCCTCCAACGTCGCGTCGATCACGACGTCATCGTGAGCAGCAGAAACAAACCAGGCCTCGAACTGCGATGGAGGCAAGACCACTCCTGCATCCAGCATCGTGTGAAAGAACCTCGCGAACGCCGTGACATCGGATGTCTTTGCCTCGCGAAAGTTTTGAGGTGGCTGCTCGCAGAAGAACACGGTCATTAGCGAACCCACCCGAGCGAGGCAGGCGCCTTGCACGTGAAGGCCGGAAGCCAGCCGCTTCGCCTGGCGCTCGAGCCTGGCGTAGACCTCGGGCGTTAGCTGCAGCAAGGTGGCTTCGCCCGCGGCCATGACGGCGGGATGACCTGACAACGTGCCGGCCTGATACACCGGACCCGACGGAGCCACGAGGTCCATCAAATCCGCGCGTCCACCGTACGCGCCCACCGGCAGGCCACCCCCGATGATCTTGCCAAGGACGGTCAGGTCTGGCCTCACGCCATACAGCTCTTGCGCTCCTCCCGGCCCAACCCGAAATCCTGTGATGACCTCGTCAAAGATGAGCAGTGCCCCCGCTTGGCGTGTCAGCCCGCGCAGTCCTTCGAGAAATCCCGCAAGCGGCGCCACCACACCCATGTTGGCGGCCACCGGTTCGACGATCACGGCCGCGACCTGGTCTGGCCGCGAGGCAAGAAGCGACTCGACCGAGTCGACGTCGTTGTAGGTCGCGACCAGCGTCTGCTCAGCGATGGGTTTGGAGACACCGGCGCTGCCCGGGATCGACAGCGTCGCGGCGCCTGATCCCGCCTCCACCAGCAGCGAGTCCGCGTGGCCGTGGTAGCCGCCCTCGAACTTAATCACCAGGTCGCGACCAGTGGCCGCGCGTGCGACGCGCAGGGCGCTCATCGCAGCTTCGGTTCCGCTGTTCACGAACCTCATTCGTTCGAGCGAAGGCATGCGCTCGTGAATCAGCTCCGCCAGGCGTATCTCGCCTGGCCCCGTCACCCCGAACGGTCCGCCTGCGTGGACCGCCTTTGTGATTGCCTCCACCACAGCCCGATTGGCATGACCGAGCACCAGCGGGCCGAACGCGCCAACGTAGTCGATATAGCGGCGTCCATTTTGGTCCCAGACAAACGGACCTTCGCCGCGCACCAAAGCCGGCGGCTCGCCACCCACCGCGCGATAGGCCCGGACGGGGCTGTTCACACCTCCCGGAAACAATTCGGTGGCTGTGATCACTGTGCGCCCAGCAACCGCGTGATCTCGTCGATCGGGCGGTGGATGGCGGTCAGGATCGGCGTATCGCGGACGGTGGAGCGGCGACTCTCGGTTCCGCGCAGCTCACGCACTAGGTCGCCGAAGCCGACCAGGTCGTCGGTTTCATAGGCGACCAGGAAATCCATGTCGTCAACGCCGAACGAATAAGCCAGCAGCTGACTCACATGCTTGTATTGGTGGCCGACCTTCATGTGCTCGTTCATCACTGTCTGCCGCTCTTTCTGGTCGAGCAAATACCATTCCGTGCTCTTGGTGAAGGGATAGACCACCAGGTAACGCGCGCGTTCGCCCGAGAAGAGCGACTGCTCCTGGGCGGTCGGCCGCTTCACATACTGCGATGGCCGGAGGATGCCGAGGAAGCTCTGGCGCACCGTCATCCAAGCACCGATGCCTGAGCGCAACGCCAGCGCACTCTTTTCTTCAAGCGCTTCGAGCGATGGCGCGAGACTCCAGAGCAACACATCCACACCGGCTTTCAAACCGATCGTGGAGTACGTGAAAGTGCTGACTTCTGAGCGCGTGGTGATGGCACTGCAAAATTCCTCCGCTTCGCGGCAGCGCTCATCTCGAGTACGCCGGCGCCAGGCGGGATCCAGTCCCACTCCAAGGGCGTGGACGAAGCGACCTTCCGTCACTGAGCCTCTCGCAACCAGGTGGCGGTGTCGGCGGCGAAGTACGTGATGACGATGCCGGCTCCAGCTCGGACTATGGCCGTGATCGTCTCCAGAATCGTCCGCTGGCGATCAAGCCAACCCCGCTCCGCGGCCGCCTCGATCATCGCAGCCTCGCCGCTCACCTGGTAGGCAGCCAGCGGTAGATCGAAGCGCCCCCTAGCGTCGGCAAGCAAATCCAGCGAGGTGATCGCCGGCTTGACCATCAGAATATCGGCCCCTTCGCTTGCATCCAGTTCCATCTCGCGCATCGCCTCACGCCCGTTGGCTGGATCCATCTGGTACGACTTGCGATCGCCGAAGCTCGGTGTCGAACCGGCCGCCTCACGGAACGGCCCGTACAAGGCAGAGGCGTGCTTCGACGCGTAGGCCATGATCGCGATCTCTGACGCGCCCGCTGCATCCAACCCGCTGCGCAAAGCGCCGACCTGGCCATCCATCATCGCGCTCGGGGCGACGATGTCCGCTCCGGCCTCCGCATAAGCGATTGCGGCCGCGGCGAGCCGGGACAACGATGCATCGTTGTCGACCTTCTCGCCGTCGAGGATTCCGCAATGCCCGTGTGAGGTGTACTCGCAGAGGCACACGTCAGCTGTGAGCACCAGGGGGAGTCCTTCACGTCGCAGCAGCCGCAGCGTTTCGGGCACCGGCCCGCGAGGGTCGTCCGCTCCCGATCCCTCCGCATCTTTGGTCTCGGGGATGCCGAAGAGCAGTACGCCTCCGATTCCAAGGTCAGCGTAGCGATGCGCTTCACGCAGCGCCAGGTCAGGCGTCAGGCGTGCGTGGCCCTTCAGGGAGGGAATCTCGTGACGTTCACCCCGGCCGTTCGTCACGAAGAGGGGAGCAAGCAGCTGTGCAGGATGCAGCCTGGTTTCGCGCACCAGGTTTCGCAGTGATGCGTTGGTTCTCAGGCGGCGCGGCCGCTCCGCTTCGGGCATGGTCACTTTGGGACTTGCAATCAATTCACGCATCTCTTCCCACCTCGATTGAAATCGCTTGCTCAACCGCAGCCGCGAGCTCTTCGACGGTCGGATTACGGGCTTCGGCCACAACGGAGAATCCGTGCTCTCGCGCTACGGCGCTGGTTCGCGGACCGATCGTGATCGCCGGCAACGCTGCCGTGCCACCCAGCTTGAGGAAGCCACGCACCGCGGAACCTGAAGCAAAGACCACCGACTCGAGATCGGTGTTGGTAAGTGCCAGCTGCAGAGCGTCCGCTGACTCGGCGGGACCTTCCACAGTTTCATACGCCGTAATCTCTTCGACCCTGGCGCCCCGCCGGCGGAGCACCGCGGGCAGATCAGAATCGGCCTGCGAGGCTCTAACGAGCAGAACTCGCTTGTCTTTCGTTTCTGGAAGTGCTTCCCCCAGCGCCGCTCCGTTGGCTTCAGCCGGCACCAGATCAGCTTCCACTCCGCGCGCTCTCAGCCGTGCCGCGGTAGCTTGACCGACGGCCGCCCACCGGGCACCCGCCGGGGTCGCCGGCAGCGCATCCACGCCTGTCGGGCTGGTGACTACGATCCAGTCGAATTGCGCGAGGTCGGGCCAATCGACTGGGATAGGTCGGGTTAGCACCGTGGGCACTGCAATCACCCGATAGCCACGAGACTCGAGCTCTCTTACGAGTGGATCGTCCGCGCCGGCTGGCCGCGTCACCAGGACCGCTTTCATTGCAACAGAACCGCCGTGGCGAGCCGGTGTCCAGCGGCATCCGCGAGGTCGATCGCGTCGGCGCGCTTCCCACGAACCGTCTCGACCCGGAGATCAGTTCCGTTGCTGTTGACGCCGCCCACCACCATCTCGAAATCGTCCCCATTCGCTGTCGCCAGCGCGCCGACAGGCGCACGGCAGGTGCCACCCGTCGCCGCCAGCACTCGTCTCTCTGCGTCGACGGCAAGGCGTATGTCTGGCTGATCGATCGTCGCCAGCATCGCCACGATCTCTGGGTCAGATCGGCGAGCCTGCACCGCAAGAGCACCTTGCGCAGGGGCCGGAGTCACAACCTCCGGATCGATGCGCTGGTCGATACGCTCGCCGCGCCCCAGACGATCGATTCCTGCCGCGGCGATGAGCACGGCGTCGACCTCACCTGAGTCGAGACGGCGCAGGCGAGTGTCGACGTTGCCGTGCAGAGGCACAACCCTAAGATCACCGCGAGCAGCACGCAGAAACCCGGCGCGACGTGGGCTGTCTGTGCCCACAGTCGCATTCGGGGCCAAGCTTTCGATCGACAGCTTGCCCGACCTCGTGACCAGCGCATCGCGAGCGTCCGCTCTTTCCGGGTACGCCGGTATCACGAGCTCGAGTTCTTCTTCGAGGGGAATGTCCTTGGCGCTGTGCACGGCGATGTCGATCTCGCCATCGATCAAAGCCCGCGCGATCGCCGCCACAAAGATCCCCTCACCCGGTTCCGTATCGGCGGGGCGCACGTCTCCCTCGGTGACGATGCGCACGACTTCGACCTCGTGGCCCGCGGCGCGCAGCCGGCGCGCGACTGCTTCGCTCTGGGCGATTGCAAGCAAAGATCCGCGAGTACCGAGGCGGACCTTCATCCCCGACCGTCCAGCCAGGCGACAAATTCGGCCGCGTAGCGGTCGACCAGCGCTTCCGCGTCCTTTATGTATGCGCCCGGGAGATCACCAATCCGGCGATAAAGGTCGTCGATCCCAAGGAAGCTTCCGTTCAGTCGACCACGCACCGAATCCGGTACAGCCTGCGGGGCCGAGATGTCCGCGATCGGGGGCAGGTCAGAGTCCTGGATGGTCGCAAGTTCAGTCCACTGGCCGCCGAGGGCAACGGCGACCGCCGCCGCCTTATCCGCGAGACGAGCCCCCTCGATCAAACTCACGCCTCGACCCCCGTATACGCGAGCAAGCCTCGAAGCTCGAGTTTCATCGCGGCTCGCGATCGTGACCAGAGCACCCGTTTCGGAAAGCGAGTGGGCGAGCGCCGCACCCATCCGTCCTGCACCGGCAACGACCACCATGCGATCCGAGACGGTTGACTTCGAGCGCAGCCAGGCCACCGCGCTCTGCGCCAGGTTGCCGCTCGACTCCGTTCGCCGCGAACGCGCTCGACGTCCCGTGGCGATGGCGGTTTCGAAAAGACGTCGAAGCCGGAAGTCGAGCTGATGGTCGAGCTGTGCGGAGCGCAGTGCCTCGCGCACCTGGTGAAGCACCTCGTCCTCGCCCACGATCGCGCTCTCCAACCCGGCCGCAACGCGAAGCAGATGAGCGATGGCGTCACGACCGCTGCGCAAATGGGGCGTGCTCAGATTCGGCGCGGTGCCAAGGCCGTAAAGCTCGGCGCGATGGCACGTCGTCAGCAGCACGCCTTCGTTGCCTAGGGCAAGCCACTCGTCCATCTGGTGCGACACCAGGTCGCGATCAGCTGCATCAACTTCGCTCGCGGCAGCCGTAAGAGCCCAGACCTGCATCACGCCTTCCCAGGAATGGCCTTGTGGCCCAGCATCAAAGCCACGAGTAAGCGGTCCAGTGCTATTTCCGCCTGCGCCAGTAGTTCAGTGGCCTCGCGAGTGTCGAGATGGCGCCGTCTGGCAAGCAGTGCGAGCTCATCCACAAACGGCTTTCGAAAGCGAAGGAATCCCTCCACCGTCTCGCTCAAAGAAGCGCCGGCCCTGGCCGCCTCAGCGCCGTAGTCGCCAGCGTGCCGTTCGGCCTCAGCGAGAAGAGTGGCTTCGCGGTCACGCTCCGCGTCGAGGTAGGTCACGAGATTGCCGACCAGCTGCGTGCCGAAATGGCGGAACCGATCGCGCTCGGCGTCGGTGAGCGTGGCGAGCCAGCCGGTTTGCTCGCGTCTGCGCGCGATTGGGCCTGCGCGCCGGTAGGCGCGAACTATGCGGTCGGATGAAGCGCCAAGAGCCGCCAGCGCCGGCCGTCGCGGCCGGCCCGAGGGCATGAACGATTCGATGGCCGCAAGTACAAAACGACGGTGGCCCCCGGGCGTGGTGAACGAGGGGATCTGGCCGCGGTCCGCCCAGCGCCTGAGGGTATTGGGAGTTACGCCAAGGGTGCGGCTGGCCTCAGTCAACGTCAG
>DATLKH010000117.1:0-6324 GCA_035538475.1 Candidatus Dormiibacterota bacterium
TCGGTCTCGACGTCTCGAGCCACTTGCGCCTGGTCGAGGAAGAGGAAGTCTCCTAAAAATCAATTTGGCGCCTCTGACGTCACAGGGGTCTTATTTCTGTGAGATTCGGCTCCGTTGGCGTCAGACCGGTCTTAAAGCCACCCCCGAGGCTGCACGTTCGTCAGCGCCGGCGAGTGTGCTGGACATCAGGATTCCGTCCGCCCAGTAATAGCCGGTAGGTCCGGCGGGCAGGAGATCGTAGGTCCGCTCGCCGGCATACAGCACCAGGTGCCAGCGTGTGATCACCGAGCCGCTGAGCGGGTCGCCAACCTTCAGAGTTCCGACCGGCCGCCCGTCTGCGGTTCGGTGTCCTGGCGAAACCATCAGCTCCCGTCCGTCCGCGAGCGCGAGGTCGACGACCATGTGGCCCGCCGGCGCCTCCATGCTGCCCACCTCCACGACAGGCTCGGCCGTCCGCGATCCGTCCGCGGCCTGCGACCATACGACAGCGCCGACCTGGATCTCGGTCACCGGCACGGGACCAGCCGGCGTGGCGATCGACGTGGACGCGGCAAGGCAGATGGGACACGCGGGCGGAGTGGAGGGAGTGCGGGAGCTCACCGAGACGGCGCCATCGACGCGGACAGTACCCGACACCATCTGGTAGGAGCCGGAGCTGGATTGGGTCCGGTACTGGAAACTGAAGTCGCTGCCGCTCGGAGTCAGGACCACCACGCGGAGCAGCTTCCAGGCGCGGTATACGGTCAACTTCTGCTGGTCGGTCAGGTCACCCGAAGGCAGATGCTCGTGCGCCACGATCGCGGCGTAGGTCTGCGTGTCGGACCTGATCTGCGGGTAGAAATTGATGGCGTTTTCCTCCTCGCCTCCGGCCCGCGCGAGTGGATAGAAGTCCGGATCGCAGTACACGGGCCTTCCCGCCGCGTCGATGACGGCGAACTTCAACTGGGGCTGGGTCAATGGCGACCCAACCGGCGAGGGAGCTGCTTGACCGCAGCCCACCGCCGCCAGCAAAACGACCAGGAGGACCGTTCTCACTTGATCACCAACACGCCGCGGGCAGGGGATTCGTAACGAACGGCTTCGGTGAGCCGTATCGATCTCAAATGGACGTCACAGACCGCCACCCTATAATCCCGAAAGGAGTGGGGGCCGCCGAAGTCGTAACCCGAGTCGCGAATGCGTTCCTGCAGAACGTCAGCCGCGCCATCGTCAACAAAGACGACGAGATCCGCCTCTGTCTTGTGACGCTGCTCTGCGAAGGGCATCTTTTGATCGAGGATGTGCCTGGCGTCGGCAAGACGATGCTGGCCAAGTCACTGGCCCGTTCTCTCGACTGCACATTCCGCCGCATCCAGTTCACTCCTGACCTTTTGCCGTCCGATGTCACCGGGGTGCGGGCTTTCAACCAGAAGCTCAACGACTTCGAGTTCCGGCCCGGTCCAGTGTTCGCCCAGATCCTGCTGGCCGACGAGATCAACCGCGCCAGCCCGAAGACCCAGGCCGCGCTGCTCGAAGCGATGGAAGAGCGGCAGGTGACCATCGACGGCGAGACCCACCCGCTGCCGAAGCCGTTCATGGTCATGGCCACGCAGAACCCGGTCGAATACTCGGGCACGTTCCCGCTGCCGGAAGCTCAGCTCGACCGCTTCCTGATGAAAGTCAAGCTCGGCTACCTCTCAGAGAAAGAAGAGGCGCACCTGCTGACGCAGTTCAAGGTCGAGTCGCCGATGCAGGAGCTGCAGCCCGTGGTCTCGCCCAACGAGCTGAAAGCGGCGCAGGGCGCAGTGCGGGAGGTCTTCGTCAAGCCCGAGCTTCGCGACTACATCGCCCGCCTCGTCGGCCGGACGCGAAACAACCCCGAGGTTGCGCTGGGCGCCAGCACGCGCGGCACGCTCCACCTCTACCACGCGAGCCAGGCACTGGCCGCGGTGCAGGGCCGGAGCTACGTGGTTCCGGACGACGTCAAGGCTCTGGCCGAGGCGGTGCTCGCGCATCGCATCATCCTGCGGCCCAACGCGGAGATGCAGGGTCAGAATGCGAGCAAGCTGATCGCCGGGCTGATCGAACGCGAATATGTTCCGCAGATGGCGTACGACGGCTGAGCCGACGTAGTCCCCGATGAGCAAGGTCGCGCTCGCCGGTGCCCTGGCCCTGCTGTTCTTCTTCACGTATCTGACTGCGATCAACACCGCCTACAAGTTCACTTATGCGCTGCTGCTGCTGTTCCTCGTTGCCTGGGCGTGGCCTCGCCTGACGATGCGTGGCATCAAGCTGTCGCGCCGGCTCGACCCCGGGACTCCGACGGTCGGTGAAGCCTTCGAGGAAACGTTCGAAATCAGCCGCAAGGGTGCGATTCCCGCACCGTGGGTCGAGATCACCGATTTGAGCGACGTCCCGGGTTACCAACCCGGCCGCGTCATCTCTCTGGGCTCCGAGCCCGTCATGTGGAAGGCGCGAGGCATTTACCGGCGGCGTGGATGGATGTCGCTCGGCCCGACGCTGCTTCGGGTGCGCGAGCCCTTCGGATTGTTCGAGCAGCAGGTCAAGCTCTCGCAGCGCAACTCGATTCTGGTTTACCCGCGAGTCAGGCCCGTGCCCGATCTGATCACTCCCAGCTCCCAGCAGGCAGGCACGTCGCAGGCGTTGGGGGCGTGGGCCGACTACCCGCCCGAGACCGGTGGTGTTCGCGACTACAACAGCAGCGACAGCTTCGGCCGCATCCACTGGCCGCTGTCCGTGAAGTACCAGCGGCTGATGTCGAAGACTTTCGAGCAGCCGCTCAGCACCGATCTCTGGATCCTGCTCGACCTCGACCGCTCAGTGCACTTTGGCGAGGGTGAAAATTCGACGCTCGAGTACGCGGTGAGCCTCGCGGCGTCGCTTTCGGCGCAGGTGCACAGCCGGGGCCGGCAGGTCGGCCTGATCGCCAATGACGCTCGCGGCACGCTGCTCGAGCCGCATCGCGCGGTGAGACAGGACCGCCTGCTGCTCGACTACCTCGCGGTCTGCACCGCCGACGGACACACGTCGCTGAGCCAGACGCTGGCGTGGGACCGGATTCGTCGCCTGCCGCGCCGCGCGATCGCGGTGATCACTCCGAGTGCCGATCCAGCCTGGGTGCGCATGCTGCAGCTGGTGCGAGGGCGGCGCTCGACGCTGATCGTGTTCTATCTCGACGTCGCAAGCTTTGGTGGTCCCGATCAAAACCCCAGCTTCGATCTGGGCCAGGATGTCGACCTCTATGTCGTGCGCAGCGGGGATGACTTTGCCCGCTTGATGAGGACGAGGGATGCAATCCGCATCGCCTAGACGCCTGCAGATCGATTTCGAGGAGATTCCCGCCGAAGCCTGGCGGCGCTTCAGGGAAGCGCTGTCGGGCCGTGTGTTTCTCTTGGTCCTCGTCCTGCTTCTCACCAACGATGTCGCCGCTTCGACGGCCGGGTTCCACTGGGTCGACGGGATCGAAGTCGTTACGCCCGTCTCGCTGCTTGCCGCGCTCCTGATGGCCGCTCTGGCGATCACCCCAATCTTTGATTGGATCGCTCTCGGCATCGCTGCCCTGCTCGCGGTCCCTGTCGCTTTGTTCGCTGCATGGCCGCAGATTCACCAGCACCACCCGAAAGTTGAGCCGGGACTGCAGATCTTCAACACCTGGTCTATCGCCGGCAAAGAGGGAGTGCTCGTCTCGGACACGACGTTTTTCCTGTTCCTCATCTGTCTTTTGCTGTGGATCTCAGGCGCCTGGCTCAGCTGGTGCGTGCTGCGCTGGCGGAGACCGCTGCTGGGGCTGATCCCGGGAGCCGCGGCTCTTTCGACCAACCTCCTGAACGTCGTACCCGGAAGCACCGACCAGAACGGGTACACGTTCGTGATGATGGTCTTGATCATCGCGCTGCTGCTTTGGTCGAGCTACACGAGCGCGATCGCCAACGCAAAGCGCACGCACATGAAGCTGTCAGGCGATGCGCGATGGGATTTCTGGCAAACCGGTCTCGTCGCGATGGCTGGAGTGATCTTTCTCAGCATCTTCTTGCCGCCGCTTTCCACCACGGACCGCACCGTGGACGTGGAGTCCGGGATGTTCCAAAGCTGGGCGCAACTGCAGCAGGACCTGAATCATCCCGCGGCGTTCATCGGCATCGGTGGTCGAGGTGGTTCGGCGACGACCGGATTCAGCGACGACGTCAAGTTGATCGGATCGCTCAAGCGAAACCATGACATCGTCTTCACGTATTCAGTGGCCGGCGAGTATGGCGGGCCTAGGTACTTTCGCGGCGTCGACGAGGTCTGGCTGACCTCCGGCGAGTGGCGGTATGTATCCGGCGCGCAAGCGCCTGTCCAAAAGAATCAGCAGGTCGTGCTCGCCGAGAAATACGACGCGCTGGGCGTGGCCGCCTTCACGGTCAGGATGGTGCGCCCGCCGAACAACTACTCCACCGTGCTGTTCTATCCGGGTCAGCTCTTCAAGCTCGATCGCGACGCCAACGGGCACGAAGCGCCGCTGTTCTCGCCGAGCGCCTCGGGGTTGTGGTCGATCGACCGGCTCGACTCCGTACAGCCGCCCAATTCAGCGGGCGGGTACACGGTGACCTCGGAATACTCCGCCGCGACCGCGTCGCAGCTCGAGGCTGCGGGGACCGATTACCCGGAGTGGGTGCAGAGCTTCGAGACTCTGCCTTCAGGTGGATATCGTCCGCCGCAGGTTCTGAACCGGATTCGCAGTCTGGCTGAAAAAATCACGGCAGGCGCGACCACTCCTTACGACAAGGCGAATCGCATCGAGTCATACTTGCGCGACCCCAACAACTTCAAATACACGCTGACGCCGCCCACACCGCCTCCCGGCCGAGATCCGATCGACTTCTTTTTGTTTACCTCTCACGCGGGATACTGCGAGTACTTCGCAACGGCGATGGGCGACATGATGCGGTCGCTTGGGATCCCAACGCGGCTGGTCAACGGTTACGGCGCAGGACAGTTCGACGCGTCGTTGAATCAATACGTCGTCCATTCGGACGATGCGCACACGTGGGTCGAAGTCTATTTCCCAACTTACGGGTGGATTCCCTTCGAGCCCACGGCAGACGGCACGTACTCCTCGATTCCTCGGGGACAGAGCGGCGGCGGGTTCGTCTGCCTTCACGACGAGGGATGCGATGCACCGCCGGACCTGACATCGAGCGGTCAGGGTTCGACCAACACGCCAACTCAGGCGTCCACTCCTAAGGCGCCCGCCGCACGATCGAACAACGGATTCGTCAAGGCCGTCGGGGCGATATTCAATGGTTTCGCCCCCAAGCTCTTCGCCTTGATGTTTGCGTTGCTGCTCCTCTTGATCGCGGCCGGAGCGAGGTACCTGCGACCGAAAACGGTCATGGGCGTGTGGCAGCGCACCCTTGTACTGGCCGGCCTGGCCGGCGCGAAACCCAGGCCGGGTGAGACACCACTCGAGCTCGGCCGGCGCCTTGCGAAAACGTTCCCCGAAGCATCCGAACCGGTCGCGAGCCTGGCGAACAGCTTCACGGTGGCGGCATATGCTCCACCCGAAACCGCGTCGGAAGCGCGCTCATCTGTGATGGAGGCGTGGACGAATTTGCGTCCGATGCTGCTGCGGCGCGTGTTCGAGCGGTTCAGAGGCGGCAGGCTCTAGTCTTTTTCGCGTGGCGCAGGTCGCCGGGAAAAGCTACCCGGCGGTGGAGTTTCAAATCGAACCAGATCGCGTGGCTGAGTTTGCGCGCGCAATCGGAGCCGATCCGGCCGATGGTGTGCCGCCGACCTTTGCCGCGGTTTATTCGCTTGGAGTGACCGCGCCGCAATTGTTCGCCGACGAAGAGGCCGCGGTCGATTTCGCGAAACTCCTGCACGCCGAGCAGGAGTTCGAATGGCAGCGGCACCCAAGAGTGGGCGAGACGGTGACGTCGGTGGGTCGCGTCGCATCTGACGTCACGCGGCGCGGCATGCGCTTTCTTTCCTTGGAGGGCATGACCTCGGATTCCAGCGGCGCTCAGCTGTGCATGTCGAAAACGCTTTTCATCATCCGGTCATGACAGAGCGCGAGGTGACTTTCACTCGAGAGCAGATCGCTGCGTACGCGGAGGCGTCGGGCGATCACAATCCGATTCACCTGGACGACGACTTCGCCCGTTCGGTGGGGCTCCCAGGCGTGATCGTGCACGGAATGCTGCAGATGGGCATCGCGGCAACGGTCGCGTCCGAGGAGGCAGGAGGACCGGGACATCTGCGGCGGCTCTTCGTCCGGTTTGCAGGAATGGTGCTGCCGGGAGACAAGGTGACGTTCACCGCTCGAGAGTCCGGCGAAGGAAA
>DATLKH010000118.1:0-17122 GCA_035538475.1 Candidatus Dormiibacterota bacterium
TGTATTCTTCCGGCCCGACATCCCGTGACCGATTGGAACGCGGGATGAAACGGAGGGGGCCCGCCTGGTCCGTCTAGGAATCGTCGACGACCACCCAGTTTTCAGACTGGGGCTGATTCGCGCCTTCGAGCGCGAGTCCGATTTCGACGTGGTCTGGGAGCTGCCCAGCGTCAACGACCTCTTCACGATGATCGAAAGCTATCCGGTCGACGTCGTCCTGATGGATCTCATCCTCGGGCCTGGCCAGGACGCTCTCGGCGCGACCGTGAGGATTCGCGAAAAATACGACACGGTCCGGGTGATCGTGATATCGGCGTCGCTCGATCTCGAGGCGGCATCCGCCGCCCGCGCCGCCGGCGCCAGCGGCTACCTGCCGAAGGACCTGTCGATCGCCGACATGGTGGCCACGATCCGAGGCCTCGCGTCACCGAACTTCGGCCGTCTTGGCTTCACGGATCTTCTCGAGGCCAGGGCTCGGCTCGACGGCGCATCCTCGATGCCCTGGCAGCAGGCGTTGAGCCGGCGCGAGCGACAGGTCCTGGGCGAGCTTCGCCGAGGGCGCTCGAACAAGGAAATCGCAGCCCACCTCGGCGTGTCGATAACGACCGTGAACAAGCACGTCCAGCA
Source organism: Candidatus Dormiibacterota bacterium (assembly GCA_035538475.1). Lineage (GTDB taxonomy): Bacteria > Chloroflexota > Dormibacteria > Dormibacterales > Dormibacteraceae > 40CM-4-65-16. The sequence goes on from DATLKH010000118.1 coordinate 628, forward strand.
GGTGCTGAAGAAACTTCATGTGCGGACACGTTCTCAAGCCGTGGCCATGGTCACGGCGGAGCCGTGGCTCCAGGTCGCGGGTCGCAAACGATAGGCAATTCTCGGATCGTCGCGACGATCCCGGGTTTTCACTGACGACAGTGCCGCTTGGTCGCGACGATCCGAAGGCTCTCGGAGCCTTAACGGGTTCAATGTAAAGAATGGTTATTTCAGACCATTGACCTGTTGGCCTATGGGTCGTTAGCCCCATGGCCAACGGGGAGCCGGGGCAATTAAGGGAGGTTGCCCCAATGGTCAGGTGGACTGTCCTTGCTAGACACCACTGCTGTGGTGAGGAATCTCCCAATAAATGAGTCCGCCGTCATTTTTGGGAGGGTCAAGGGCCTTGGTTGCCGCGTCTGCAATTCGGGCGGAATCCGCGTCCGCGTCCGAAACCGTGGAGGCAGAAGTCAAGCGGCTAGTCGCGCGTGAGCTCCATGACCGAGTGGCCCAAACCCTGACCGGCATGGTGATCGACCTCGAGAACTTCAAGTCTCAGCAGGTCAGCTGGCAGGACGTGGTGCATGAGCTGGAGCTGATCCAGAGCTCGACTCGCGACGTACTGTCAAGCATCCGCCAGATGCTGCACGACCTCCGCGGCGACGAGCAGCTGCGAAGCGGTTTCCTTGAAACCGTCCGAACACTTGTCGGCCAGCTGCAGACGAAGACCGGCATCAGCGCCCGTCTGGAGATCGAATCGGGGTGGCCGGAGCAGCTGTCCGCGCCCGCTTCGCTGAACATCTACAGGATCCTGGAAGAAGCGCTTTCCAACGTCCGGTTGCACAGCGGCGCTCAAACCGTGCGCGTGCTGTTGGAGGCGCCGTCCGATGACGAGCTGTCCATCGAGATCAAAGATGACGGCCGCGGAGTGGACACCGATCCGGGGCGCCCGGTCGGCCTGGGCACCATGGGCATGCGCGAACGCGCCCTGCTGCTCGGAGGCCGCGTGACCGTCGAAAGCGAAGTCGGACGCGGGACCACGATCCGCGTCGTTTTTCCGAGGCCGAACGTGGTTTTGCCCGAACTGATCCATCCACCCACTCTTTTGACTACAAGGAGGAACCCTGCGTGAGCGTCGCGACTCGAGTTGCCCGTGTGCTGGTCGTAGATGACCAGACCCTTTTCCGGACTGGTCTGACCAGCCTTCTGTCTGCCGATGAACGCGTCGAGGTCGTCGGTCAGGCGGTCGACGGGAACGACGCCGTCAAGCAAGCCGCCAAGGTGCGACCGGACGTTGTCCTGATGGACATCAAGATGCCGAACATGGACGGCATCGAGGCAACCCGCCGCATCATCGAGGCCCTCCCCGGGACGAAGATCCTGATCCTCACGACCTTTGAGACCGACAGCCAGGTCATCCAGGCCCTGAAGGCCGGCGCCAGCGGTTACGTGCTGAAGGACTCGTCGGCGGCAGCCATCGTCAGCAGCATCGTCGCCGTCATGTCCGGAGAGCGCGTCATGGCGAGCGCAGTCGCCAACCGCGTGCTGGAGATGCTGACCGGCACCGCCACTCCCAAGGAGTTCTATGACGGGCTGACCAATCGCGAGATCGAGATCCTGAAGCTGCTCGCGGGTGGCATGGCGAACAAGCAGATCGCCTTCCGCCTGAAGATCAGCGAGAAGACGGTCCGCAACCACGTCAGCAACATGTACGAGAAGCTCGGAATCTATGACCGTTCCCAGGCCGTGCTTTACGCGGTCAAAAAAGGGCTGGTCGAGGTCTAGCGTGAGCATCGCGGTGCATGATCGAAGGACGACAGCCCGCCGTTCCGGCATCGATCGGCGCAGCGGCGAGCGGCGCGGTACAAGTGCCGAGGTGAAGGGCGAACGCAGGCAGGGCGAACGGCGATCGGTCGAGCGGCGATGGCTGCCCGACCGCCGCCTGGGGGAGCGCCCATTCTTCGGCTGAGGCCCACACTCGGCCCGGCGTTCGGATGGGCCGACGGGCCCGCGTGCGCGTCCTTATCTATGTAGCGATCAGAGAGACACCGCTATGAATTGCGCACCAAGGGTCGCTGCGAGCCGGCGGTGCACCGCGGTGGTCCCGACAAGGATCGAGCGCGTCAGATCGAGCTGGTGCGCCTGAGCGAAGGCAAGAGGTAGGCCCGGAAGCGGCGGGCGGCACCAACAGATTGGTGGGCCTCCGCCGTGGGTGCAGACGGCGACCTCCACGGGACCGGCGACCACCTTCGCGAGCTGCGCTGCGGCCTGCTTCGCGTCCTCGAAGCCCTTCTCCGGACACCAATCGAAGACGAGATGCGGGGCGTCAGGGTGGGCAGCTTCGATTGCCCGCTCCCAACCCGACTGCTTCATCACATCGGCTGCGACGAGCAGACCGGCTCGAGTCCGCCCAGGCTGAGAGGCGCGGACGAAGAGCAGTCTCTCGACATCCGCGAATCCTTCGTCGATTGATGGCATCTCCAGTTCGCGAACCGTTCGCATCTGAGACGTCGGCGTGTGCACGCCGGCTTCGGTTCGCGACAGGCGGCGGAGCTCATCGGGTGATGGCAGCCGGCCATAGCGCTCGAGCAGCCTCATGACCAGGTTGACCTGCGCCTGGTCGAGCGGCGTATCGATCCACATGCAGCGCACTCGGGCATCGTGTCGTTTCGCGGCTTCAACGACCAGGTTTCGCGAGGCGCGAGTCAGGTATGTGTTGTCGAGCACCAGACGCCGTGTGCCTGGCGCCAGCTCGGCATCAACTGCGAAAGCGATCTCCCGCAGCGTTCCGCCGCGCTCATCCCGGTTCAGGCGGGCATAGCCGCGACCGACGAGATCCTGCGCGATACGGCTCTTACCGGCTCCGGGGATGCCCATGATCAATACCACCTCCGAGGCCGCGCTTGGTCGGGCTGGTGCGACGCGCTCAGTTCGGCGGCCTCCAAATGCCTTGGCGAGTGCAGTCCGATCAGCGGCGTGTAGAGAGATCTCCGCGGCGCGGGCCGCGGACCGGGCGGTCTCCGGACGGCGCGCGCCGGGGATGGCGATCACGCAAGGGGACAGGTCGAGAAGCCAGGCCAGGATCATCTGCGCCGGAGTCGCACCGATGGCACCGGCCATGTCGACCAGCGGTTGCATGCGATCGAGCCGAACGGACCGGCGGGGCCCGCCCAGCGGGGAATGTGCGATCAACGCGATCCCATTCTTCTCGCACAGCTCGATCACGCCACCGCGAATCGCGCGGTCGTCGAATGGGTTGACGGCCACCTCTACGGCTGTGATATCCGTGATCGCGAGCGCCTCTTCCAGCTGGCGGCGGTTGACGTTGGAAACTCCGATCCGCTTGACGAGACCTTGATCCCTGGCTCTAACCAGAGCTCGCACCGATGTCGACCACGCGGTTCGCGGATCCGGGGCGTGGATGAGGTAGAGATCGATGGGCAGGCCCTCCAGCGCACGGAGGCTGGACTCGCAGTCGGTGAGAATCGATTTGCCGCGGCCGTCTGGGATCCAACGCCCCTCGGCTCTCGTCATTCCGCCTTTGGTCACGATCCGGGCCTTGTTCGCGGCGCCGCACTGACGCAGTGCGCGCGACAGGACGTTTTCGTTTTGCCCGTATGCCCGCGCTGTGTCGAATACGGTTACGCCCGATTCAACCGCGGCCGCGATCGTGTCGAACGCTCGCTGCTCGCCGTGGTCTTCATCGGTGGAGAGGCGCATGCAGCCCAGGCCGATTCGGAGCTCGGAGGCATCGAGCCACTTCGTCGCCACGAGGATCGAATGTAGCGGTCGCCGGTTACGCCGAAGGCTGCGTGCCCTGCATCTCCATCGGGTCGAGACCCCCGAAACCAAGGGCGCGACGAACACGGGCTATCCAATCCCTGGCGCACTGTTGTGCGGCAGTCGGTTCCACGTGGTCGTGTGAGCAAAGCCAGAGCGAGCTCGGCGCCGCATCCTCATCGATCACTTCTGCCTTGTAGACGAGGGCAGGCACGGGACTGCGACTCCCTTGGGCGTGCGCGACGAGAATGCGGATGCGAGCGGCCATATGATTCCCTTTCCCCAGGCGGCAGTCTAACTCCCGTCGGCGTTGACTTAACACCGTAAATCCAAGACGTTTCGGCGATTGGCGGATACTTGTTTCAGATGACGCTGCTGCAGAGCCTCCTTGCCGGCATCGCGGACGGGAAGATCCAGGTCATCGATCTCACGGCTCCGCTGTCGGAAAGCACGCCGATCATCCAGCTCCCTCCACCGCTGGCCAACACGCGCCGCTTCGAATTGACCGAGATCAGCCACTACGACGATCGTGGACCGGCCTGGTATTGGAACGACATCTCCACCGGTGAGCACGTCGGCACCCACTTCGACGCGCCGATTCACTGGGCGACCGGTCGCGACGGCAAGGACGTATCACAGGTGCCGGTACAGCACCTGATCGCTCCGGCAGCGGTCATCGACAAGAGCGCTGAGAGCGCCCAGGACCCGGATTTCCTTCTCCAGGTCTCGGACGTGAAGGAGTGGGAGAAGGAGCATGGTCCGCTGCCCAGAGGAGGGTGGATGCTCTACCGGACGGGATGGGATGCGAGGGCCTCTGACCAGCAAAAGTTCTTGAACGCAAACGAGACTGGCCCGCACACGCCCGGCATCTCCGTGGAATGCGCTCGCTGGCTAGCCGGCGAAGCCCCGATCATGGGGGTGGGCGTGGAGACCGTCGGCACCGACGCGGGGGCGGCGCACAGCTTCGATCCAGCGTTCCCGTGCCACGCTTTCTTGCTGGGCGCCGGCAAGTACGGGCTGACACAGCTTGCCAACCTGGCCAATTTGCCGCCCCAAGGCGCTGTCGTGATCGCCGGGCCGCTGCCGATCGTGCACGGTTCCGGCAGCCCGGCACGGGTGCTCGCGCTCATCGAGCGCTGACGGTGCGCGTCGCTGAGGCGCTCGGACGCGCGATCTCTCAACTTGGTGTCCGCGACGCATTCGGATTGGTGGGCAGCGGCAACTTTCATCTGGCCAACGCGATGCAGGCGCATGGTGTGCGGTTTGTCGCCGCCCGCCACGAGACCGGCGCCGTCACAATGGCCGACGCGTACGCGCGAGCCGGCGGCCGGCTCGGCGTAGCCACAGTCCATCAGGGACCTGGTCTGACCAACGCCATGACCGGCCTCGCGGAGGCGGCCAAAAGCCGGACTCCGCTCTTGCTCCTCGCCGCGGAAGCCACGGCTCCGCTTTCCAATTTCTTCATCGATCAGCAAAAGCTGGCGGCGTCAATCGGAGCGACACACCGCCGGATTGCCGCGGCCGGGACGGCAATCGATGACCTGGCCGAGGCAGCCCGAGTCGCGGTTTCAGGACGACAGACGGTGCTCGTTTCGATGCCGCTCGAGGTGCAGGCGGCAGAGTGTGATCCGGTCGACGTTGAGCCGCCGGCTCCGCCGCGTGCGGAAGCAGCCGCCTCATCGGATGTCGAGAGCCTCGCCCGACTCTTCACCGCGGCGAAGCGTCCGCTGATCCTGGCCGGTCGCGGCGCTGTGCTTTCTGGAGCGCGCGATCCGCTCGAGCGCCTGGCCGGTCAAACCGGCGCGCTGCTTGCGACCTCCGCGGTGGGAGCCGGCATGTTTGCCGGCAACCCGTGGAGCATCGGCATCAGCGGAGGTTTCGCTTCGCCACTTGCCGCAGAGTTGATCGAGGATTCAGACCTCGTGGTCGCGTTCGGGGCCTCGCTCAACATGTGGACCACGCGACGCGGTCATCTGATCGGCACGGACACAAAGGTGGTTCAGGTCGATCTGGCAGCGGAGGCGCTGGGCGCTCATCGCCCGATTGATCTCGGTCTGAAGGGTGACTGCGGGGCCACCGCCGAAGCCGTGATCGCGGCGCTGGGTTCGGAAGGCGCGACCGGCCGTCGCACCAGAGAGCTCGCCGAGCGGATTCATCACGGCGGCTGGCGTGAACAGCCCTTCGAAGATTTGACTGGTGGCGGCCATATCGATCCGCGAGCGCTGAGCATCGCATTGCACGCGCTGATTCCCGCCGAGCGGACGCTTGCCGTCGACTCGGGTCACTTCATGGGCTGGCCGCCGATGTACATGGACGTGCCGGACGGGCGGGCATTTGTCTTCACGCAGGCCTACATGTCGATCGGGCTCGGGCTCGCGACGGGAATTGGCGCTGCGATCGCCCGGCCGGACCGGCTGACCGTGATCGCGCTCGGCGATGGCGGGGCGCTGATGAGCCTGCCCGAGCTCGAAACGCTCGGCCGTCTCGGGCTCGATGCGCTGGTGGTCGTCTACAACGACGCCTCATACGCCGCCGAAGTCCACCACTTCGCGCCCGAGAACGCGCCGATGGACAACGTCCGGTTTCCAGAGACCGACTTTGCGGCGATCGCCCGCTCGGTCGGGTTGGAAGGAGCGACGGTGGGCCGGCTCGAAGATCTCGAGTCCGTTCGCCACTGGTTGGATCGCGGCCGGCCGAGACCGATGCTGGTCGACGCCAAGGTCGTCCCGACCGTCGTGGCCGAGTGGCTGGAGGAGGCTTTTCGGGGTCACTGAGGTCTTGGCCGCCAGCGGCGGTGTCCGCTCCGCGCTTCACCGCGGATCAACTCGAGTCTCGGCCGGGGACCATCGGTCCTGCCTGACGGTGGCTTTCGGCTGCCTCGCTGGAACTGCACCGGCCAGGCCATCGGAACGTCTTGCTCGGCTGCCGCATGCAGCGTCCACGCCGGGTCGTAGAGGTGCGCGCGGCCAAGTGCGCAAAAGTCCGCGCGTCCCGCGAGGATGATCGTGTTCACGTCGTCGTAGCTGCTGATCGCGCCTACGGCGATGGTCGCGACGCCAAGGCGATTGCGGATTCGGTCCGAAAATGGCGTCTGATAGCTGCGTCCGAAACTGGGTTGCTCCTCGGCGACTGTTTGACCGGTCGAGACGTCGATCGCGTCCACACCGTGTTCGGCGAAGGCTCGCGCCACCGCTACCGACTCCTCGGCGCTCAGCCCGCCTTCGAACCAATCGGTCGCGGACAAACGCACCGTCATAGGTTTTTCGGCCGGCCATTCGCCGCGGATTGCGTCGAAGACCTCGAGCGGATACCGGAGCCGATTCTGCAGCGTGCCGCCGTATTCGTCGTTCCGCCGGTTGGTCAGGGGAGAGATGAAGCTCGCGAGCAGGTAGCCGTGCGCGCAATGGAGCTCGAGCAGATCGAAACCGGCACGGACCGCCATCCGTGTCGCCTCGACGAACTGACCCAGGACGGCTTGCATGTCCGCGCGCGTCATCTCACGGGGGATCTGGCTGGCCGGCAGATAGGGAACCGGGGACGGCGCCATCAATTCCCACTTGTCCGCCTCCAGAGGCTCGTCCATGCCCTCCCACATGAGCTTCGTCGAGCCCTTGCGGCCCGAATGTCCGAGCTGCAGCCCGATCATCGCGGGTGTCTGCTGGTGCACGAAGTCGACCAGCCGCCTGTATGCAGGCTCGTGCTCGGGTTTGTACATTCCCGCGCACCCCGGCGAGATTCGACCTTCTCTCGACACGCACACCATCTCGGCCATCACGAGCGCCGCGCCGCCAAGCGCTTTGCTGCCGAGATGGACGAGATGGAAGTCGCCGATCAGCCCGTCCTCGGCGGTGTACATGTCCATCGGCGAAACGATCACGCGGTTGGCGAGCTCGAGCTCCCGCAGCCGGAACGGAACGAACATCGGCGGGACCGTGTCGCCGTTGGGGCTGAACCATTTCTCGACCCGAGTCACGAACTCGGGGTCGCGAACTTTCAAGTTCGAATAAGTCACGCGCCGGCTTCGCGTCAGGAGATTGAAAGCGAATTGAAGCGGCTCCTGATGCACGTACTGCGAGATGTTTTCGAACCATTCGAGGCTTGCCTGCGCAGCTCGTTGAGAGCTCTCGACCACCGGACGCCGTTCGGTCTCGTAGGCGATGAGGGCCTTTTCCACCGTCGGGTTTTCGTGAAGACAGGCCGCCAGGGCCAGCGCATCTTCCATCGCGAGCTTGGTGCCGGACCCGATCGAAAAGTGAGCGGTGTGCGCCGCGTCACCGATCAAAAGCACGTTGCCGTCACGCCAGCAGCGAGTGCGCACGGTCGGAAAGCGGATCCAGCGGCTGTTGTTGCCGATGAGGGCCGCGCCGTCCAGGTCGTCCTTGAAGACCTCCGCGCAGAACTCGATCCCGGCGGCATCGTTTTCGCCTGGCTTCCACGAGCGATCGGCTGAGTCGGTCTGGCCGCTCCGGTTCCAAGCCTCCTCCGCCAGCTCGACGATGAACGTGCTCATCGCGTCGCTGTATGGGTAGGCGTGAGCCTGCACGGTGCCGATGTCTGTTTCAGCGATGAAGAACTTGAAGGCGTCGAAGACCAGAGGCGTTCCCAACCACATATATCGCGCGTGCCTCACGTCGACGCGCGGTTGAAATGTCTCCTCATGAGCCGCCCGAGTCAGGCTGTTGACTCCATCGGCGGCGACGACAAGGTCGAACGACCGGCGCAGCTCCGCCAGCGCAGGGGCCGGCCGCCGGTAGTGAATCGTGACGTCGAACTCTTCACATCGATCTCGCAAGATCGCAAGCAGCTTCTGGCGGCTGATCGCTGCAAATCCATGACCACCTGACGTCAGCACCTGATGCTTGAAGTGAACGTCGATGTCGTCCCAGACGGCAAAGCTCTGTGTGAGACGTTCGTAAAAAGCCGAGTCCGCGTTTTCGATTCCGCTCAACGTCTCGTCGGAGAAGACGACCCCAAAACCAAATGTGTCGTCCGCGGCGTTGCGCTCCCAGACTTCGATCCTGTGCTTGGTGTTGAGCAGCTTGACCAGCGTCGCCAGATACAGGCCCGCAGGTCCACCTCCGATGATTGCGATGTCGAGAGAAGGCGGCGAGGCCCTACCCCTCACGCAAGCGGTATCTCTGCAGCTTTCCAGTCGCGGTGCGCGGCAGCGCATCGGCAAACTCGATGGCGCGCGGATACTTGTAAGGCGCGATCTGGGTCTTGACGAAATCCTGCAGCGTCTTGGCCGGCTCCGCGCCAAGATCCGCGTCCTTCTGCAGCACGACCACCGCCTTGACCAGCATTCCACGCTGCTCGTCCGGGACGCCGACGACCGCCACTTCCGCGACCGCCGGATGGCGGAGCAGAGCTTCTTCGACTTCGGGACCGGCGATCTTGTATCCGGCGCTCACGATCATGTCGTCCGCGCGCGCCTGGTAGTAGAAATAGCCGTCTTTGTCGCGCACGTACACGTCGCCGGTCATGTTCCAACCGCGCTGGACGTACGTGGTCTGGCGGTCGCCGCGGAGGTAGCGGCAGCCGGTCGGACCTTTCACCGCCAACCTGCCCAGCTCGCCGTCGGGCACAGGCCTGCCGTCGTCGTCCTGCACCTCCGCGACATATCCGGGGACGGCACGGCCTGTGCTGCCGGGCTTGATGTCGTCGCCGGCCGCGGAGATGAAGATGTGGAGCAGCTCCGTCGACCCGATGCCGTCGACGATGCGAATGCCGCATGCGTCGTGGACCGCCTCCCAGGTGGATCTGGGCAGCGTCTCGCCGGCGGAGACACAGGCGCGGAGGGACTTAACGCGCTCAGCGTTGAGCTCGGGCAGCATCGCGCGATACGCCGTCGGCGCGGTCGCAAGCACGGTGATGCGATGGCGCTCGACCGCTTCGAGCAGCGCCTTGGGTGAAGGTTGCTCGATCAATAACACGGACGCGCCCACCCGCAGCGGGAAGATCACGCTCTGGCCCAGCCCGAAGGTGAAAGCGAGAGGTGGGCTGGCGGCGAAGAGATCGTTTGGCGTCGGTCGGAGCACGTGGCGCGAGAAGGTGTCGGCGGTGGCGAGCACGTCACGGTGAAAGTGCATCGTGGCTTTCGGCTTTCCGGTCGTGCCTGATGTGAATGCGAGCATGCAGACGTCGTCGGCGGCGGTGGGTACGTTGTCGAACTGAGTGCTCTTCTTGGCCGCTTGCGCCGTCAAGTCGTCTTGCGCAGTCCCACCGTATGCGATGGTCTGAAATCCCGACGGAGCGGCCGCGTCCAGCTCCTCTAGGAAGCGATGGTCGCAGATCGCCAGGCGCACGTCGGCGATGCCGATCATCGTCTCCAGCTCGTGCCTGCGGAAAAGGGGCATCGTCGTCACGGCCACGCCGCCTGCCTTGACGACGCCGAACCAGCTGGCCATCAGCCAGGGATTGTTCGGTCCGCGAAGCAGAACGCGATTTCCAGGCACCAGGCCGAGCTCTTCGACCAGCACCTGGGCGATCTGATTCGACTTGCCCAAGAGTTCGGCGTAGGACCACTCGGTGGTGTCGGTGAGAACGCAGCGCCTGCTGCCTGAATCGGACAGCACATGCCGGTCGAGAAGCTCGTCCGCGCAGTTCAGGTTTGCGCCGTAGTTCAGTTCGGGAAGGGAGAACAGGAACTCCGGCCACTGCTCACGGGGAGGGAGATTCTCCCTCGTGAACGTATCGACATGCGCTGAACGTGTGACTTGCGTCAAAGTGCCCTCCGCGCGTGCGCCCTGCTGCTCGACATACTACCTCCATGCAGCGAGACGACCGGCCGCGCAACGTCAATCCCGAGGCGCTCGCACCTGCTCGCGGCTTCTCGCATGCCACGGTCGTGGGCGATACGGTGTGGGTGGGAGGTCAGACCGGAAGCGACCGGACCGGCAGGATCGTCGAGCGGTCCGATATGGCGGCTCAGTTTGCCAGGGCGATTCGCAATCTCGCCACGGCGCTGGAGGCGGCGGGGTGCTCGCCTCAAGACACGGTCAAGCTCACCTATTACGTGACGAAGGTCGACCAGTACAGGGCAAATCTCGCTGCGATCGGCGCCGCATATCGCGAGACTTTCGGCCATCACTACCCTGCCTCGACGCTGATCGAGGTTTCTTCTCTCTTCGATCCAGATGCGCTGGTCGAGATCGACGCGGTTGCGGTGCGGCGAACTTGAGGCAGTGGGACCACTTCGATTACGAGGAGGCCGACGGCGTCGCCTCTGTGACCTTTGCGAGGCCTGACCGGCTCAACTCGCTGACGTTCGAGATCTACTCCGACATTCGCGAGCTGACCCGGGAGCTGCGCGGGAGGAGCGACGTCCGTGTGCTTGTGATCCGGGGCAAGGGCCGTGGATTCTGCTCTGGCGGCGACGTCGACGAGATCATCGCCGAGCTGCTCACGCGCAACACGCGCGACGTCTACGAATTCGCGCACATGACGGGCGAATGCGTGCGCAACCTGCGGGAGATGCCTCAGCCGGTGATCGCCGCCGTCAACGGAGTCGCGGCCGGAGCCGGCGCAGTGCTCGCGGCCGCCGCCGACATCCGCGTGCTTTCGGAATCGGCGACCTTTCAGTTCTTGTTCACCAGCGTCGGTCTCTCCGGTGGGGATATGGGCATCTGCTGGCTTCTCCCTAGAATCGTCGGATTCGGCCGCGCGACTGAAGCCCTGTTGTTGGGCCGCAAGATCACGAGCCAGGAGGCGCTCGACTGGGGTCTCGCCTCGAAGGTGGTCGCTGACGATGGTCTCGATACTGCGGTGGCCGATTACGTCGCGAAGCTCAAAGCCCTTGCACCGTGGGGATTGGCGATGACCAAGGAGATGCTCAATCGCGCGGCATCCTCCGACTATTCGAGCGCCATCGAGATGGAAGCATTCACCCAGACGATGTTGATGACCGCGCAAGACTTCAGGGAATTCCACGCCGGCTTTACGGCCAAGCGCAAACCGGAGTTTCGCGGCCGGTGACGTGCCGATGACGAGTGGTGGAGACCTGCGGGATGTCCGCGCGCTGACCTTCGATGTCTTCGGGACCTGCGTCGACTGGCGCTCCGGGGTCGCCGCGGAGGGCCGCCGGCTCGGAGCGAGGCACGGGGTGGAGGCCGACTGGGAGCAGGTTGCTGATGCCTGGCGCGCGCTCTACATGCCGTACATGCAAAAAGTGCGTCGCGGAGAGCTGCCGTGGACGAACTTCGATCGCCTGCATCGAATGTCACTGGATCAGGTGCTTGACGATTTGAAGATCGAAGGTTTTGACAAGGCCGCGCGTGATGAGTTCACGTTGGCGTGGGAGCGACTGCCGGCCTGGCCGGACGCCATCGAGGGATTGTCAGCGCTGGGTCAGCGGTTCACCGTGTCGACGCTCTCAAACGGCAATCGCTCACAGCAACAGGCGCTGATGCGTTTCACCGGTTTGCCTTTCCAGCGGCTTCTGTCAGCCGAAGACTTCCATCACTACAAGCCGGATCGCGAGATTTATGTCGGAGCCGCCTCGGCGCTGGGTCTCGAGCCGTCGCAGGTGATGATGGTGGCCGCGCACAAAGGCGACCTGCGAGCCGCCCACGCCGCCGGTTTGAAGGCGGCCTTCGTGGAGCGACCTCTTGAGAAGGGCCCTGGAGGAGCCGCGGACCGCCTGCCGGACGATCATGCCGACGTACAAGCTCGCGACTTCGTCGACCTGGCGAGGCAGCTGATCAGATAGCCGGTGCAGGATGCCGTCCAGCTTCGCCGGAAGTTGAGGGATTCGCTGAAAGACGCGCTGCAAGCTCGTGATGCCGCCGCTATCACAGCGCTCCGGTCCGCGTTGAGCGCGATCGACAACGCAGAGGCAGTCGAAGACAAAGGCACGCACCGCCCCCGATTGGGTGTGGGCGCCGGAGACGTCGAGCGCAGGGTGCTGTCTACGCGGGACCTGGTCGAAATCCTTCGTCGTGAGGTCACCGAGCGAGTACAGGCCGCCGACCAGTACGCGCTGCTCGGACAATCAGCCGCTGCGGAACGATTGCGAGCCGAAGCTGCGGTGCTGGAGACGCAGTTGGAAAATTAGGCTTGGCTAGTCCGTTTCGGGGACGTGAAGTCGGTCGAACGTCTCTTTGTTGACGAACTTGAAGAGCTTCAGTGGTTTGCCATCCTCGCGGATCTCGGCCACCACCGCATAACGCTCCTGTCGTGTCCCGCCGCTCGTGGTCCGCACGCTTCGCCGCTTCTTCAGCTCACTCTCTGGAATGTCGACCGTCTTCTTGGTCTTGAGGTTGAAGAACTCCAACGTCTACCTCCTTCGGTCCCGACTTCAGTTCGAGTTCGAGTCTAACGCCCCGATTACGGCGCCGCGGGCGCGGTCGTGACTTCACTTGAGCCACCAACACGAATAAAGTCCGGCCGAAGTTGGTTGTTCGCTACATGGCTGAGTCGCTGGCTGAGCGGTACCGTCCATCCGCAATGACCACTATTCGCGTTGAAGCCGATGAAGCACACGACCTGGCACGCGTCTACCTGTGGCTCTCGCAACATCGCGGCGAAGTAATCGACCTCGACTCGACCAGGCGGCTCGCCCTCGGCGTGCCGATTTCAGGCGCGCGCGCCGTGATCGTCGCGGTCGTCCTGCGGGACGGCAAGCGCTCAGGACCTGAGCTCGGCGGAGTGGTGCGCGCGCTTTCGACCAGCCCGCAGGTTGCACCAGTGCGACTGGTTTTTGAAGGTCGCTCGCCGTCTGGCCTGCCTTCGAGCGAAGCAGTGGAAATCGCCGCCGAGATGCTGCACGCGATCTCCAGGCAAATCGCCGGGATCGAACCGCAGGCCAACGTCGCCTAATCCTCGGACCGGATCTCCCAGACGTGGTTTGGATCGCTTCGAACCGGCCATGAGCCGGGCTTGCGATTGACGTCGGGGCACTCGGCGCGGTGGACTTCGACCGCAATCCGCTGTGACGACAGGTCGATGATCGAGTAGGCGGGTCGGGGATCCGAGTCATTGGACGCTGCGATCGCGCCGACGCTGGCGAGCGCGCAATCACCGACGCGGCGCTGATATGGCGAGTGAATATGGCCATACGCAACCACTCGCGCGTCCCCCCTGGTGACCATCTCGCGAGCTTTTTCTTCCGGAGCATCCGGCAGCACGACCTCCTCGTTGTCCCACGGCGTCGCATGGACGACCAGCAATTCGCCAATCCGGACTTGCAGCGGCAGGCCGGCCAGATACTCGAGGCGTTCCGCGCCCAACAGTCCGTTTGACTCTCGGCCGCGTTCGATCAGGCGCTGCGGCCAGGCGGCATCGGGATCGTTCTTGGCCACCCGGAGGAGAAAGTCGTCGCTGTTGCCCCGAACCGCGGGCCAGCCTCGCGAACGCAGCAGGTCGACCGTCTCGGCAGGGTCAGGACCGCCCTGCGCCATATCGCCCGCGAAGACGACGTGATCCACGGACTGTTGTTTCAGATCGTGCAGTACGCACCGCAGGGCGGCGAGCTCGCCGTGGCTGTCGGAGACGACGGCAACCCTCACTGCGTCCTTTATATGCGTGTTCCGGATGGAAAACAGACAGAGAGTCGCAATAGCGCCCGTGAAAGTCCAAGGTGGCAAAAATTCTTCGGTTACCCACCGAAAGCGAGTTCATAATCTGCGATCAACATCGCGCTGACTTGACGCGGTGAGTTCGCTGGGAGTGTTAAGTGGGCCAGACTGGGGCAGCACGGCTGGTGGCCGCACTCGCCTTGGTTTTCTGTGCCTCCTTGCTGATTCCACTCCCCGCGTCGGCCGCTCCGCGGGCGAGCAGCGTCGTAGCGCCCGTCGGGCACGTGGAGTTGTCGCTTCTTGGCTCGCAGGCGCACGGCAACTCTTCCGACCGTCACTCACTGCCGGCTCGTGCCAAAGATCCGGCGGCCCTCCACAAGGCAAAACTCGGAGCGGCCAGTACCACGGCTCCCGCTGCTGCATTACCCGGCGCTGCCGCCGCGAACACGGCCGCCGTCTACAACGGGCTGAACGCCGCCGGGCTGTCGGCGGCTGACGAGGGATACCAGCCGACACCACCCGATTCGACGGGCGCGATCGGACCGACCCGCTACGTGGAGGCGGTCAATCAGCTGGTCGGGGTTTACGACCGCGGCAACCTCTCGCTTCTGAGCTCGACGGACCTCGGGAGCTTCACCGCGGTGCCCTCTGGCCTCGCTACCAGCGATCCGCAGATCGAATGGGATCCGCAAGGCAACCGGTGGTTCTACGACGCGGTCGCCTTCAACTCCAGCCTGACGACAACCTATGTGCTTTTCGGCTGGTCGAAGTCAAGCGATCCGAGCGACCTGGCCAACGGCTGGTGCCGGTACGCGAGCCCAACCGGAGCCAGCATCCCGGACTATCCCAAGCTCGGCCACGACGCCAGCTACGTCGTGATCGGAGACAACGTCTATGACGGGACGAAGTCCACACTGCCTTTTGTCACCGCCGACATCTGGGCGATCACGAAGCCGCCGGCCACTCAGTCCACCTGCAGCGGATCTGTAACTGCGACGCACTTTGCGGATGCACAGCACGTGCTGAAGAACTCAGACGGATCGGCTGCGTTCACGCCAATTCCTGCGAACACGTCCGACACCGCACCCAACGATTACATCGTCGCCGCCCATGACCCATCGGTTACGCCGCAGTCGAAGGTCATGGTCTGGCACATGACGCCCGGTCCGACGTTGGTGGCAGACGGCGACATCTCGGTGGGGGCGAGCTACGCCGTTCCGCCGAGCGTGCCCCAGCCTGGCGTCGGGTATCTGATCGACAGTCTGGACGGCCGGCTCACGCAAGCGGTCGCACACTTCGATCCGAGCGCGGGCGCGGAAGCAGTTTGGACGCAGCACACGGTGGCGAACTCAGGCCGGTCGATGGTCCGTTGGTACGAAATCATTCCCTCGTCGCTCACGCTGCGCCAGCAGGGCCGGCTCTCGAGCACAACCGATTTCTACTGGAACGCCGCGATCTCGCCGTCGATCGCGGGCAACGACGCGATGATCGAGTACAACCGGGGCAGCGGATCTCTCCTGCCGTTGATCGGAGCTCAGACGCGAACGAGCTCGACCCTGCTTGGTCAGATGGATGCGGGCGAGATCGTCCTTGGCTCCAGCAGCGATGCCGACCAGGAGACCCTCTTCCAGGGCAACTGCACCGCCAATCCTTGTCGCTGGGGCGACTATTCCGGAGCCACACCGGATCCGCTGAATCCAGGCGTGATATGGGGCAGCAACCAGATCGAGGGCCCGGCGTTCCTGGGCTACGCGCAGTGGACGACCCAGAACTACGCGATCACGACTCAAGGGACTCCACCGACACCTCCGGCCGCGCCGAGCGGGTTGACGGCGACCGCGGTGGACGCTTCGCACATCAGCTTGAACTGGACCGCGGCCAGCGGCGCCACGACGTACAAGATTCAACGTTCACCCGACGGGAGCACCGGGTGGACACAGGTCGGCACGAGCGCCACCGCGAGCTTTACGGACTCAGGACTGACGCAGCTGACGACTTACTACTACCAGGTGATCGCCAGCAACATCGCCGGTGACTCGCCGCCATCCAACGTGGCCTCGGCAAAGACAACTCTCGGGGCAAGCCAGTCGCCGCAGGGGAACTGGGTGGGAGTGTATGGCGCCGACGGTTACGCCTTGCTGGCCTGGAATGGGAGCAGCGATCTGGTCTCGATGCCCCAGTCGACCTTGGTCCTGGACCAGGGGAATCGCTTCGAGTGGCTG
>DATLKH010000119.1:0-7431 GCA_035538475.1 Candidatus Dormiibacterota bacterium
ACTTGGGCGAGCCATCCGCGTTGTAGTGCTGCGTGTCGGTGCCGATCGCGGACAGTGAATTTCGGCGTGACAGAGGACGTTCCAGGGATCTGCAAGCAGGCCGGCCCGTAACTGGGCACGAACCGCCGCGCGGGCGCCTAGAGTGAACCCGTGCGGCGGATCATCGGCGATCTGGCTTCGGCCTTCATCATGTTTCTCTGCTTCCTCCTCGGCCGCCGGATCACGACCGCCGACTTTCCCTGGCTCGACGGCCCGACCGGCCCGAAGCTGATCGGTCCTCAGTTCCATCGAGCGGTCGCCGACGCGGCAGGATATGAGGTCCGAGCCGGCGACGACCTGGGCCTGCTGCCCGCCATGGCATCACTCGACTCAGCCGGTTTCGATTCGGCGCGCGTCCAACGCGGGGTGCGCGAGTTCTATGAGCACACCGCCCGCTATCACCTCGACGTCTGGTCGCAGTGGTCGCCGCTGTTCTGGCCTTTCGGTTGGGCGCTCATGACATTTGTGAGCCGGCGCATGGAGCAGCTCAACATCCCCATGTATCCGCTCGAGACGGCGCGGGGGATGAGCAGCGAGGTGGAGCAGCTGGTCGAAAGATCGGGTCGGGTGGTGTTCACCAGCTGGTTGCGGCGCAACCTGGAGAGCGGCTACGTCATCTACTCAGGCTTTTACACGACCTCCGACGCCCCGGGACATGGCCTATGTGTGAAGGTGGTCTTCCCCGTGCCTGGAGGCAATGCATCCGTGCTTCTCCGACCAGAGGTTCAGCCCGACGGTTCTTTCAAGCTGATTTCGAGCGGACGGCATTTTGGTGATCCGGGCTTCTACCGAATCACGGATCTCGGAAATGGTCGGCGGCGCGTTTGGTACGTGCGTGGATTGACCGAGGTCTTTCACGTGTACGAGGACTCGGACGATTCAGTGCGGACCGATCACTACCTGCGCTGGTGGGGCCTGCCGGTTCTGCACCTGCACTACCACATAACGCCGATGCCGGCGGCTAGCCGGTCAGCGCCTGAAGCCTTGGCGTCAGCTCCTCGATCCTGACTCGTTCCTGCTGCGTCGTGTCCCGTTGGCGGATGGTCACCGCTTTGTCGTTCAGAGTGTCGAAGTCGATCGTGACGCAGAACGGCGTGCCGATCTCGTCCTGGCGGCGATAGCGCCGGCCGATGTGACCCCCGGTCTGGTCGTACTCGACTCTGAACTGCCCGCGCAGCGACTGCACGACTTGCTGCGCCACCTCGATCAGCTCCTGCTTCTTTGACAGGGGCACCACCGCAACCTGCACCGGCGCGACGTTTGGGTGGAAGCGCAGCAGAACTCGCGGTTCGTTGTTCACAACGTCCTCATCGTACGCATCGATCAACAGGGTGATGAAGATCCGGTCCACGCTCACCGCCGGCTCGATCACCCACGGCAGATAACGCTCATTCGTTTCCGGATCCAGGTACGTGAGGTCCTGTTTCGAGTGCTCCTGATGCACCGTCAGATCGAAGTCCGTCCGGTCCGCGACGCCTTCGAGCTCACCCCAGCCAAAAGGAAACTCGTACTCGATGTCGGTGGTCTGCTTCGAGTAGTGCGACAGCGATTCCTTCGGGTGGTCATACATCCGCAATCGCTCGCGCTTGATGCCCAGCACGTCCGTGTACCAGTGCAACCTCTCCTGGCGCCAGTACTCGAACGCCTTGTCATCCTCCTGCGGCCGGACGAAATACTCCAGCTCCATGAGCTCGAATTCGCGAACGCGGAACACGAAGTTGCCGGGCGTGATCTCGTTGCGGAACGCCCTTCCCTGCTGCGCAATTCCGAACGGCACCCGCACCCGAGTCGAGTTCACAACGTTCTTGAAGTCGACGAACATACCTTGCGCCGTTTCGGGCCGGAGATAGACCTCCGAGGCGCGGTCCTCCACCGGGCCCACGTTCGTCTTGAACATCAGATTGAACATGCGCGCGTCGTCCAACGGCCCACCGCATTCAGGACACCGCTCGCCAATCACGTGGTCCGCGCGCCAGCGCTTCTTGCATCGACCGAGGCACTGACGCAGAGGGTCGACGAAGTTCGTCAGGTGGCCCGAGGCCTCCCAAACAGCCGAAGGCATGATCAGCGTCGACTCGATGCCGACCACGTCATCTCGCAGCTCGACGATGTGGCGCCACCACAGATCCCGGATCGCCCGCTTCAACGCCACGCCGTACGGGCCGTAGTCGTAGAAGCCCGAAACGCCACCGTAGATCTCGCTCGACGGAAAGATGAAGCCGCGGCGCTTGGTCAGCGCCACAACCTTGTCCATGACCTGCTCGCGGGGGACTGTCTTCATACCTTCAACTGGTGCAGGAACTGCAGCGACTTGAGGCGACGGTCGAGGTGGTGTTCGAGCTGGACTTGCAGCACAGCTTCGATTGAGCCCATCAACGCAGTGTCGAGCTTCAAGCGCCGGTACGTGTCGTGGTCGCCAGACGCCATCAGGCGCAAGACTTTGATCGCAGCCAGAGGAACTGGAGACATCACCGGCAGCTCACACCGCTCGCACAGAAAACCGCCAGCCTCAGCGCTGAACGGCGCCGGCCGGGCGGCGAGCGGCCGCTCGCACGATGCGCAGTTCATCAGCTGGGGCGCATAGCCCAGAAGATCAAGCGCCGACATCAAAAACCACGCCGACGCGCGCCTCGGATCGGATTCATGGGCCAGCTCGTCCATGGCCATTGCCACGAGTTCGTACACGCCTTCGAGCGGATGCCGGTCTTCGCAAACGCGTTCGGCGAGCTCGGCGATCAATGCCGCGTGCGCCATCCGCTCGACATCGCCGTCGATGCGGTAACCCGGAACCCGCTGCACCTGCGCCACCACGTCCAGCTCCCCGCGACCTTTCGCGAGCAGCACGTCCACATGCCCATACAGCTCGAGCGACGGACCCAGCTTTGACTCCGGCCGGCGCACGCCCTTGGCGATCGCCCCGACCTTGCCGTGAGTGCGGGTCAGCAGCGTGAAGATTCGGTCCGCTTCGCCGTAATCGAGCTTGCGCAGGACGACGGCGCGATCACGATAAGTTGCCAGTCTCTCTCTCCAATTGAGTCGCGCCGGTGCCGTCCTGATTGTGCGCATCGCTCGGCCACGGCTGCTCTGCGGCGAGGCGAATGGTCTCGATGCGGCGACCCTTCACCTTCTCGACCGTGAACTTGGCGCGCCCGGCATTGAATGAATCTCCGGCCTCGGCGATCTTGCCCAGCGCCGCATGCACGTAACCACCCACCGAGTCGTAGTCGCCTGACTCTTCAATCCCCAGATGCAGGCGCTGATTCAGCTCCTCCAACGGATATCCGGCATCGACGCGGGCCTCGCGATCGTTCAAGATCACGAGCTGATCCTGCTCCGCCGTGTCGTATTCGTCGCGGATCTCACCGACGATCTCCTCGAGCAAGTCCTCGAGCGTGACCAGCCCGGCGGTGCCTCCGTACTCGTCGACCACGATCGCCATGTGCTGTTTCTTGACTCGCATTTCGTTGAGCAGCTCATCCACTTTCTTCTGCTCGGGCGTGTACTCGATCGGGCGAAGCATTTTCTCGATGTCGAATTTCTGAGCCGTCGAAAGTGAGTAGAACAGGAGCAGGTCCTTGGTGTGGATCAAGCCGATCACGTGATCGATGTCTCGTTCGAACACCGGCATTCGTGTGTGCCTGTGCTCCTTGAAAAGCTTGATGATGTCGCGCAGCTGCGCATTACGTTCCACGGCGATGATGTCCGTGCGCGGAATCATCACCTCGCGCACGGTCTTGTCCCCGATCTCGATGATCCCATGGATCATCTGGTGCTCCTGCTCCTCGATGACACCCTGCTCTTCGGAGACGTGGAGCACCGTGAGCAGCTCCTCTTCAGTCAGGTACGGTGCACGCGCGGCTCGCCCGCCGGTGAGGCCGCGCGAGATGATAGTGACCGCCCAGAGGATCGGGCTCAAAAAGCCTGCCACGCGGTCGACCGGGCCCGCGGCCACCAGCGCCCAGCGCTCGGCATGCGCGATCGCGAGAGTCTTTGGCGTGACCTCGGCGACGATCAAGAGAATGACCGAGAGCAATACCGAGACCAGGAGCGTGACCCACAGGCGCCAAAACGAGGCGAACCCCGCGCGGGTGAGGATCGAATCGCTCATCAACGCGGTGGCGGTCGAAGCGACGATCAAAGCGAGAGTGTTCGTGAACAGCACCGTGGAGAGGAATCGGTTTGGATCTGCTCGCAAGCGCTGGAGAAGGACTGCTGCCTGACTCCCCTGCTCGGCCAGGAACCGCACTCGCAACCGGCCGACAGACGTCAGCGCGGTCTCGGTGCCGCTGGCCAGCGCGGCCACGACAAAGCAAACGATGAGAACAATGAGCTCGACCCATTCTTGGCCGGACAATGGAGTTACCTAAAAAGCTCGCTGACGCTCCGGTTTTCGTGTACCCGGATGATCGCCTCAGCGAGGAGAGGTGCCACCGACAGCACTTTCAACGGCGCTCCCATCTTTTCCTCGGAGATGGGAACGGTATCGGTCACAATCACCTCTTCCACGTCAGCTTTCCTGAGTCTTTCCACCGCGTCGCCTGTCAGCACTGGATGAGTCGCCGCAATCAACACGCGCTTCGCACCCTGCTTGCGCAGAGCGGCGGCCAATTTCGAAATCGTGCTGCCGGTCGTGATGATGTCCTCGACCACCACGCAGTCGCGGCCGTTGACGTCACCCGAGACCGCGATCACCTCGACCGAGTTCTCGTCCGGCCTGCGTTTGTAACCGAACGCTATCGGCGCCCCGAGATCGTTCGCGACCGCTTCGGCACGGCGTCCACCGCCTGCGTCGGGCGCGACGACCGTGAGGTGCGTCAGGTCCAGCGTCTTCAAGTACTCGGCGAAGATCCGGTGGGGCGACAGATGGTCCGTCGGAACGTCGAAAAAGCCCTCGATGGCTTCGGCGTGGAGGTCGAAGAGGAGCAGGCGGTCAGCGCCGGCCAGCGTGATGAAGTTCGCGATCAGCTTGGCCGAGATCGGCTCGCGGGGCTGCGTCTTGCGCTCCTTGCGGGCGTATCCGTAGTACGGGATCACCGCCGTCACGCGACCTGCGGAAGCCCTGCGCAGGGCATCGAGAATGATGAACAGCTCCATCAGGTGTTCGTTCACGGGCGGGCTCGTGGGCTGGATCACGAATACGTCGTGACCGCGCATCGAGTCCTCGATCTTCACGTTGATCTCGCCATCCGGGAAGTGGCGGATGCGCGGGTCGGTAAGCGCGACATCGAGAATCTCGGCGATGCGCTGCGCCAGAACAGGGTTGGCCGTGCCTGAAATGAGCTTGAGCTCGCCCCAGGGCGAGGTCTCGGTGCCGGTGTATTCGACCGCCGTCTGCAACCTGCCTATCAATTTGGCTTTCTCTTTATCACCCTAGCTGGTACACCCACGGCTGTCGCGCCGTCAGGCACGTCCTTGGTCACGACAGATCCCGCTCCCGTGCGAGCGCCTTTGCCCAGTTTGACCGGCGCGACGAGCATGGTATCCACACCGACAAATGCACCGTCTCCGATCTCGGTTCGGTTCTTGTTCGTGCCTTCGAAGTTAGCCGTAATGGTACCCGCGCCGATATTGACCTCCTCGCCGACCGTGGTATCGCCCAGGTAGGAGAGGTGGGGCACTCTGGCACCCCGCCCGACTTTGCTGCGCACGAGCTCGGCAAAGCTGCCGATGTGGACGTCATCCCCCACCTCGGTGCCCGGCCGGAGCTTTACAAACGGACCGCAGTCGGAGCGGCTGCCGATTCTTGCGTCCTCTATATAGACGTGCGGTCCGATGCGGCATTCCTCGCCGATCTTGGTGTGCCCCTTGAGCACAGTGAACGGTTCGATGACGGCGTCCTGGCCGATCTCTACCGTGGCGTCGACGAACGTGCTCGCGGGATCGATGATGGTGACCCCGTTGAGCATGTGCTGTTCGAGCAGCCGGTCTCTCAAGACCGCGGTGGCTTGGGCAAGGCGGACGCGATCTTTCACACCCATCGCCTCTTTCGGATCGTCGAGCTTCACGACGGTCACCGGCTTCATGTGTCGAAAAACATCCGTCAGATAGAACTCGCCGGCCTTGTTGTCGTCCGTGATCTTCTCCAGCTCCTCGACCAGCCTGCTGCCGTCGAAGCAGTAGACGCCGACGTTGAATTCGTGGATTGAGGCCTTCAGCTCCGCCGAGGCATCTTTGCGCTCGACGATCCTTTCCAGCGAGCCATCTTCGGCCCGCACGACACGGCCGTCGTCGCGCGTCGGGTCGTCGACGCTTGCGATCGTGGCCGGCGCCTCGGCCTGGAGGTGGCCGTCGACAACCCTCTTGATGCTCTCGGCGCTGAGCAGCGGTGAGTCTCCGTTGACGACCAGCACCTGCCGGCCGCGCAGCTCGCCTGCCGGCATCTGCAGCAGCGCGTGTGCGGTCCCCTTCGGATCTCGCTGGTAGACCACTTCCGCTTTGCCGTCGAGATGAGCCGCAACCTCGGCGTGGTGGGGGTTGGCGATCACCGTAACGTGCTCGACTCCGGCCTCGTTGACCGCGGCGAGGACCCAGTCGATCATGGGGCGACCACAAATTGGATGGAGGACCTTGGGTGTCCGCGAGCGCATCCGCGTCCCGTGGCCGGCGGCGAGTATGACCGCTGTGAGGTTTGGGCTCAGATCAGCCCGATTATGCCAGTTCGCCTGTCTTTTTCTGGTCGCCGCGTGTGCGGGCGGGCCTGTTGCTCAGGCCACACCCAGCGCAAGCCGGCGGGCCCAGCCGACACCGGCTGCCAGCTTCGAAGCGCCCAGCCCACCTCCCTCCCAAGGGCCCTCGCCAACCCCGGCCATCGTTCGGGCCTCTGTGACGTGCACCGACCATAGGCCCGGCACCAACAGTCTTCTGGTCGGACCTGGCGGCGAGTTCGGCGATTCGGCGGTCTACGACGTGAGCGATCCGATCACTCCGCGCTTGCTTTGCCGCATACAGCACTCCTCGGCTCAACTTTCCGGTGCACTCAACTTCCAGTACCTCGATCCGCGCCAGGACGGATCGACCGATGTCGTCAACCACTTCTCGGACGGCAGTGAGGCTCGCAATTTCGTGCTGCCCGTGACGGTGAACACGGCTGCGTGGGCGTCGACGGGCGCGCTCGCCTACACCATTCCTCTGAGTTCGCACGGATCATGCCCTGCGGGAGCTACCCAGGTGTGGATCTATCAGGGCAGCGCTTCGACGCTGCTCTACACCTACTGCAACGGGTTCGGCGACTGCATCTGCCGTTTCGGGCTGCCGGCGCCCGTTCTTGCCATCTCACCCGACGGTCAATACCTGGTGTCCGGTTGGCTGGCCGGAAAGGGATCAGAGCCCATGGCGGTGTACCGGCTCGCCGACCGGGTTCGCATCGCCACTCTGCCGGGCGATGTGGCCAGG
>DATLKH010000120.1:0-2306 GCA_035538475.1 Candidatus Dormiibacterota bacterium
CCCGAGCAGCGAGTCGAGGTAGAAAAGGCGATGATCGAGCGCAAGCTGCATAGGTAATCCAGCTTCGACGAGTGTATTGCCTGCGTTGCTTGGACTTCCCCTGACACCACGCTGATGCCACACTCTCGAACGGCGCTAAACCTCATTGGCCGCATACTTTGTGTCGTGGCTGGGCTACTCATCGTCACAGCGGCTGGGCCTGAGCAGCCCACGCGGGCGAGCGTGCCTTTTCACATCGCCGTCAACGGCGCGAAGCCTGCCGGAACCGAGGTGGCGGTCGCGCTGGCCGGCGATGCCGCCGAGCTCGTCAAGCCGGACGTCATCGCCAACGTTCTCGGTGTCGGATTGCCGCCGCTGCGCCAGCTGCTGGACAAAGCGCTGGAAGGTGACGTCCCCGTCTACGTTTGAAAGGGCTGCGCTGAGGCCCGTGGGGTCCTACCGGAGATGCTCACCCCGAATGCAAAGTTCATCACCCCTCCGGACCTCGTCCGGTTGACCATGGAGGCGGACAAGGTCCTCACCTTCTAGGCGCGCGTCGCTCCAATCGCGGCCAGCGCGCTCGGATTCTCGAGCGACGAGAGATCGCCCGGATCCTTGCCCGTGTACACGGACTTCACGACGCGGCGAAGGATCTTGGCGTTGCGAGTTCGCGGCAGATCACCGACAAAGTGCACGGCCTTGGGTCGCAGAGGTTTGCCAAGCGCTGAGGCGACGATGTCTTGCAGCTCAGCCGCCAACGCATCGCTGGGCTTTTGATTCGGCCGGAGGATCACAAACACGACCAGCGATTCACCTTTCAGCTCGTCCGGCACGCCGATGGCAGCCGCTTCAGCGACCGCACGATGGCCCACCATGATGGACTCGACCTCGGCCGGACCGAGGCGCTTGCCCGCGATTTTGATCGTGTCATCTGAGCGGCCGAGCACATACCAGAGTCCATCGTCGGGGTCGACATACGCCCAGTCGCCATGCACCCACACGTTTTCGAAGCGATTCCAATAGGTGTCGAGATAGCGCTCGCGGTCGCCCCAGAAGCCGCGCGTCATGCCCGGCCACGGATTGCGAATGACGAGCTCCCCGACTTCTCCTCGCACGGACCGCCCGTCCGCATCGAGCACGTCAGCCGCGATCCCTGGTACCGGACCGGCAAAGGCAGTTGGTCTGAGGTGCGTGATGACGTTGCCGCTCAGGATGCCGCCGGAAATCTCGGTTCCACCGGTGTAGTTGATGATCGGAATTCGACCTCCACCGACCTGCTTGAAAAACCAGTGAAACGGTTCGGGATTCCACGGCTCGCCGGTGCCGCCGAGGATGCGCAGGCCCAACAGGTCGTGACGCAAGGGAATCTCGTCTCCGTGCGTCATCAGGCCGCGCACCAGCGTGGGGGACACGCCGAGCACTGTGACCTTGTGGTCTTCGACCATGCGCCACAGCCGGTTCGGCGCCGGGAAATCGGGCGTGCCTTCGTAGAGGACCATCGTGGCGCCAAGGATCAGGGTGCCGAAAATCAGCCACGGTCCCATCATCCAGCCGAGATCGGTGAACCAGAACACGATGTCGTCGGGTCCGACATCGAACCCGAACACCATGTCCTGTGCAGCTTTGATCGGAAAGCCGCCGTGCACGTGGAGCGTGCCCTTCGGCTTCCCGGTCGTGCCCGACGTGTAGATGATCATCATCGGATCCTCTGGATTGAGCTCCTCTGTCCGCATCGGCTCCTGCTGATCCTCGAGCAGCACCTCCCACACTTCATCGCGCCCGTGCGTCCACGGAATCTCGCGGACCACGCGGCGGTGCACGATCACCTTCTTGACCGAGGGACAGTTGACCAAGGCTCGGTCGGCCGTCTCCTTCATCGCCACGACCTGACCACGCCGGTAAAAACCGTCGGCGCAGATCAACACCTTCGCTTGACCGTCGCGAAGCCGAGTCGCGATTGCCTCAGGTCCGTAGCCAGAGAAGAGGGGGATGATCACGGCGCCGATCTTCACGGTCGCGAGCACCGCGATCGCGACCTCGGGGCACATCGGCATGAAGATCCCCACCCGATCGCCGGGTTGGACACCGAGGCGGCGCAAGCCGCCGGCGAGCCTGCTGACCTCGCGGTCGAGCTCGCCATAACTCAACGTGCGCCGGTCGCCCGGCTCGCCCTCCCAGATGATCGCCGCCTTGTTGCGGCGCGCCGCGCGGACGTGACGATCGAGACAGTTGGCCGACGCGTTGATCTTGCCGCCGACGAACCACTTCGCATCCGGCGATTTCCACTCGAGCACCCTGTCCCACGGCCGGATCCAGTCCAGCTCCTT
>DATLKH010000121.1:0-6092 GCA_035538475.1 Candidatus Dormiibacterota bacterium
TCGCGGCTTCTTATGCACCGTTTGCTTCCGCGATTCCGGCGACCAATGCGCGCTCATTGGGGGCGTGGGTGTCCCGTTATGTAACGGCTGTCGGCCGCCTGGGGTCCGCACAGTGTGTCGTGCTTGCGAAGACATCGCCGATGGATGAAGAGCTCTCAACCGTCCTTTCGAAGGCGACGGCCGACGGCAGCGCCCGGCCGGCTGAAGAGGCCGCGGCTCTGGCGGCGGTCGTGACAGTGCCTATGCGCATGGCGGGTGGAGGCGGATGGGCGGCGGTGAAGACGGCTGCGCTCGGGGGCCGGGTGATCGCCGTGCGGACCCGGTTGACGACCGATCAGCTGCAGGCATTGTGGCGGCCGATCGAACCCGCGATCCCCTTCGCCTCGCTCAACGCGTCTGCAAAGAGCAAGCGGTAGTGGCTATCGTCTTTTAACGTGGCGAACGCTCGCAGCAACGGCCGCCTTCCGAAATTCAATCGCGTGCTTGTCGTTTCCGCGCATCCAGATGATCCGGACTTCGGTGCCGGCGGGGCGATCGCGCGGCTTGCTGAGAGCGGCGCAGAAGTGACCTACGTCATCGTCACCGACGGACGCCAAGGTGGCGAGGATCCAAAACAGAAAGATTCGGAGCTGGTCGCAATTCGCGTGCGCGAGCAGCGGGCTGCAGCGAAGGTGCTGGGCGTGAAAAGAGTCGAGTTCCTCGGATACAAGGACGGCCACCTCGTGCCGGACCTGAAGCTTCGCCGGGACATCGTTCGCATGATTCGGAAGTACAAGCCGGAGCTCGTGATCACGCACATCCCAGGGCGCGTGCTGGACGCACCGATGGGCGGATCGCATCCGGACCACCTCGCGGTCGGCGAGGCGACTATGGCCGCGGTTTACCCGGACTCACGCAATCCGCGCGCGTTTCGGTCGCTGCTGAAGCAGGGGTTACAGCCACACGAAGTCAAGGAAGTGTGGATTCCGTTCTGGACCGCCGGCGATTACCTGGTGGACATCACACCGACGCTCGACAAAAAGATCGCGGCGCTGCACAAGCACAAGAGCCAGGTCGCCAAGCCCGGGAAAGAGTGGGACTTCGAGAAGTTCATGCGCAAGCGGCACCACGACGTCGGGAAGCGGGCCGGCTACCAGTACGCCGAGTCCTTCAAGAGGATCACGGTCTAACTCCACCCGCGAATCAACAAATTTGACGCAAAAACCGCCAAATTCGATTTAGATTCGACCTGTTTGGCGCCAAACGCGCCTTAGCGCTGACCAGATTTTCTCGGCCCAGGCGGCGTACTGGGCATCGCCAGGGTGCAGTTGATCGGAGGCAATCCAGCCAGTCGAGCCAATCCCCGACCTGCTGGCTTCGGTGATGTCGATCCAGACGAAACCGTGGCTGTTGGCTTCCGCGCGTGCGATTTCGTTGAACTGGCTCGTCAGCTTTTCGACATGCTCGCTGCCGCCGAAGTCCGCCGCGCCGGGCACGTACGACCAGGTTGGAATCGAGACCGCGGCCACGTTTCCCGAGAGCTTGTCGTAGATCTGAATCAAAGACTTCTGGTAGTCCTCCGGTGGGCGGCCCTGCACGACATCGTTGACTCCGATCAAGACGGATATGAATTCGGGCTTCAGCCGTTCGACCAGCGGCAGCTCGTACGCGATCAAATCCAGGGTCGTGAATCCATTGACGGCCGGATTGATGAGCTCGGCGCCGAGGCGAGAGGCGATGATCCAGGGCCAGCTTTTGGCCGGATCAGAAGCGCCGGTGCCGATCGTGTACGAATCTCCGAGGGCGAGGTAGCGCTTAGCGCTCAACGTCGGCGAGGGCACTCCAAACTTCGATCTTCGTTTTGACACGGCGAATGACGTCGGCGGTGAAGTCGCTGGTCGACGCGTGGCCGCCGAGGTCGGCCGTGCGCACGCCTTCCGAGACGGCCTCGAGCGCTGCCTCGTAAATCGCGCGCGACGCACGGTGCACGTCCTCGCCCTTCATGTAGCCGAGAAGCGAAGCCACGGAAAGGATCATCGCCATCGGGTTGGCCACGTTCTTTCCTTCGAGCGCGGGCGCCGTGCCATGGGGAGCCTCGGTCATCGCGATCGTGACAGCGCCATCGACATCAAACGCCAGCAAGGTCGACTCCGCGCCGGCGATCGTGCCGAACATCTGCATCACCAGATCTGAAAGCGTGTCGCCGTCCCGGTTGAGCGCCGGGATCACCAGCGCATCGCCGGTCGTGGCCAGGAGAAGAGCGTATGTGGCGTCGATCAGCTGGGGTTCGTAGGCGACCTCGGGGTGACGTTTGGAAGCCGCGTCCAGCTCTTCTTTGAACATCCCCTCGTAGACCGGACTGACGGTGAACTTGGGTCCGCCGAACACTTTGGCGTCGATCCGCCGGGCGTGATTGAAGGCGTACTCGGCGAGGATGCGGCAGGTCCGCCGGCTGATCTTCTCAGTCCGGTAGGCCCACTCGTCGAGGTCGTGGCCTTCCCGCCACTCCCGAGCGCCGTACGCGTCGTCCACGGCCATACGGATCACCGAGATCGGAGCGTGCACGCCGGCCAGCGGCCGGACGCCAGGAATCCGGCGGCCGGTGCGCACGATCACCCGCCCGTCGATCTGCTTGCGCAAGATGGCGTTGGGGCTGCCGACATCGCCCGCTCCTTCGGGAGTCACGGTGGCGGCTTTGATGCCGAAGCCGAATTCACGCAAGGCCCTCGCCGCCTCGATCACGACCTGGTTGCGTGACTGCCGCCGAGCTTCCAGCGAAAGGTCGAAGTCTTTAGTCTCGAAACGGAGGCCGAGAACCACTGGGTCCAGGAGCCTGAGCGCCTCCTTGAGCAGCTCCTCTCCGGTCTGGTCGCCGTGGAGGACGGCAATCGTGTTCGTCATCTAGGGGAGATTCTGAAGAACTGGACCTGCGGACGACGCCTAAGGCGCCGGGAGGAGGCCAACCGTCTGGTACTATTGACACCGCCTAGGAAACCTAGGCTTTTTTCTTTCTCCCCAGCAAAGAGACAACCATGGAAGAAGTAATCACCCTAGCCTGCACGGTCTGCAAGCGGCGCAACTACACCACTTTGAAGAACAAGAAGAACGATCCTGACCGGATCGAGCTCAACAAGTACTGCAAGTGGGACCGCAAGCACACCCTTCATCGAGAGACGAAGTAATGGCAGTAACAGCGCGAAAGCGGGAAGAGCCGGCCGCCGGAGTCGGTCCGTTTGCGTTCCTCCGCGAGGTCTACGAAGAGCTGCGCAAGGTCGTCTGGCCGACGGTGCCTGAGCTCTACCGCTACACGCTCGTCGTGATCTTCACGGTGATTCTCCTCGGTGTCTTCATCGGCGGCGCCGACTACCTGCTTGGCGAAGTGGCCAAGCGCACGATCTACAACGGAACTCATTGATGGCAGTACCAAGCAGTCAACCGACTCCCGAAGACGACGCCCAGTGGTACGTCGTTCATGCCTACTCGGGGCATGAGGAGAAGGTCAAGAAGAACCTCGAGAAGAGGATCGAGTCCATGGACATGCAGGACAAGATCCTTCAGGTCCTGGTCCCGATGGAAGACGAGATCGAGATCAAGGACGGCAAGCGCCGCCACGTTCAGAAGCGCATCTTCCCCGGCTACATCCTGGTCAAGATGAAGATGTCGAACGAATCATGGTTCGTGGTTCGCAACACGCCTGGTGTGACCAGCTTCGTCGGTTCGGCGAACAGTCCCGTGCCTCTGCAGGAGAAAGAGGTCCGGGCGATTCAGAAGCAGATGAAGCAGGAAGCTCCCAAGATCCGGGTAGAGTTCCAGGTCGGCGAATCCGTCCGGGTCGTCGATGGTCCGTTCACCGACTTCCACGGCAAGGTCGACGAGATCAATCCGGAGAAGGGCAAGCTGAAGGTTCTGGTCAACATGTTCGGGCGGGAGACGCCCGTCGAGCTCGACCTACTGCAGGTCGAGAAGGTTCACTAGCAGGACACATATAAAGGTATGGGCAAGAAGAAAGTTCGCGCGGTGCTCAAGCTCGAGCTGCAGGCCGGCCGAGCCACGCCCGCGCCCCCCGTGGGTACCGCTCTCGGACCGCACGGCATCAACATCATGGAGTTCACCAAGGCCTACAACGAGCGCACACAGCAGCAAGCGGGCGACGTTGTGCCGGCGCTGATCACGATCTTCGAAGACCGCAGCTTCAGCTTTGTCCTGAAGACACCGCCGGCGGTGCAGCTGCTGAAGCGTGCCGCAGGGGTCGAGAAGGGCTCGGCGAAGCCAAATCGAGAGAAGATCGGCCGGATCACGCGGCAGCAGCTTCGTCAGATTTTCGAAGCCAAGCGCAAGGACCTCAACGCTTACGATGCGGAAGAGGGCATGAAGATGATCGAGGGCACGGCGCGATCCATGGGCCTCGAGGTGGTGGAGTAGCGCGATGCCGAAGAAGCGAGGCAAGAAGTACATCGAAGCTGTCAAGAAAGTGGAAGGGGCGGTTTCGAGCAACGGGGACGGCGGGCTGCAGCCGGAGAAGGCTTGCGAGATCGTTCGTGAGACGTCCATCTCGAAGTTCGACGCGACCGTCGAAGCGCACATTCGCCTCGGAGTCGACCCTCGTCACGCCGAACAGATGGTGCGAGGTTCAGTTGTTCTGCCCAACGGCACGGGCAAGAAGGTGCGTGTCGCGGTTTTCGCCGCAGGCGAGAGAGCGCGCGAAGCGCAGGAAGCCGGCGCCGACGTCGTCGGCGGTGACGATCTGGTCAAGCGCGTTCAGGACGGCTGGACCGATTTCGACACGGCGATCGCGACGCCCGACATGATGGCCAAGGTCGGACCACTAGGTAAGATCCTCGGTCCGCGCGGGCTCATGCCGAATCCGAAGTCGGGCACGGTGACCAACGACCTGGCGCGAGCGGTGAGCGACGCGAAGGGTGGCAAGGTCGAGTTCCGAACCGACAAGTTCGGCATCGTGCACGTGCCCATCGGCAAAGTCTCCTTCGACTCGCGGCAGCTGTATTCGAATCTGACCACGCTGGTCGACGCGCTGATTCGCAACAAGCCTGCGACTTCGAAGGGTCAGTACTTGCGCACGTTCTTCCTCACGTCGACGCAGGGGCCGTCCGTTCCGGTAGACGTCCGGGAAGCAGCGAAGCTACACGTAACCAGCTAGCAGTTTCGGCTGGATTTCCGGCGTGTGCCGGCACTCGCGTGTCGGATTCGTGTCGCAAACCCGCGACCGCCGGCGCTGGCGGCCTTGGCCGAGACAGGGCCCAGTTCGGCGCGAACCTGGCTCACGACTGAATCGGGCGCACTCAGTACGTCGCTGGCTGTGAAGCGAAGTAATCGAACGCCGGCGTTGAGAAGTCTGTTCTGACGCCGGTTATCCTCGGCCAACGATTCGCGGTGGACGCCTCCGTCGTACTCAATCCCGAGTTGAGCCTCTTCGTAGTACAGGTCCGGCCGGCCGACGAAGCGATGCCACCGGTCATGCATTGGAACCTGAGCTTTTGGCCGTGGCAGCCCACCAAGCACGAGAACCATCCGAAGTCGCGACTCCATCGTCGACTCGGCCAATGGCTCTGCCTGTTCGATCACTCGGCGAAGGTTCTTAATGCCGCGGTGACCTGAGTTGGACTTTGCCCACGACTGCAACTGCTCAAGACGGACTCGTCCGTCGTGCAACGCTTGATCGGCGATGACAACGGCCTCGACCAGGTTGAGCGTGCTGCACACTTCGCAGACTGTGCGAACGATCGACGTCGCCGGCATGCCCCGGACGTTCACGACATCGCGGTTCTTGAGCGTCGAATGACGAAGAGCGATACCCACTCGTGCGGAAACACCAGCCGCGGAAGAAACGGTCGCCTCGATGGGGTCGCAGGGCGCGACGTCGATCCCATGGAGCCAAGCTGCCGTAAGTCCTGAGAATGCAGCTCCAGTCGGTAAGCGACGTCGCGCTGCTTCAAGCCGGTGCATCGGATCGTCGCGGAGTTCGCTCCAGACATACATGCGGGGTGCCAATCTGGTCCAACTGGAACCCAAGAGATGCCAGCGATCCAGACCGACCTGCCGCGCGTCATCGAGCGAGAATGCACCGCGACGGAGTTCTGGCGGCAGCAGGGCCT
>DATLKH010000122.1:0-2181 GCA_035538475.1 Candidatus Dormiibacterota bacterium
CCTCAGTCTCGAGGCGCTCGACGACGGTGGCGCTGTAGGGCGGCGTGAAGCCCTTGAGAATCTGCGATCCCGCCGTCGCCGGGACGTCTTTGACGCAGAGGACGTCCTTCAAGGCGATAGGAATGCCGGTCAGGGGGCGCACGTCGGCCTTGGCGCGGATGCGCTCGTCCGCGGCTTTCGCCTGGCGGAATGCCAGGTCGCGCGTCACCAGTAAGTAGGCCTTCGTCTCCTGGCCAACGGCATCGATTTGTCCCAGCACTGATTCGGTCAGCTCGACGGACGAGATCTCACGATCGAGCAGCATCTGGTGGAGGTCGTGGATCGTCCGCTGGAAGAGCTTCATTCCTGGATCGCCTTGACCTTGAAGTAGGAATCCTCGCGGCTGGGCGCGTTTCGGAGGGCCTCTTCGGCCGGAAGGCATGCCTCGACGACGTCATCGCGCATCACGTTTCGCTCTTCGAGCGGGTGCGCGGTCGCCGGGACTTTCGACGTGTCCGCGCGGTTCAGCACCTCGATGTGGTGGAGGATGTTGCGCAGTTGGTCTCGGTAGCGGAGGACTTCCTCCGGCGTGATTCCTAACCGCGCCAGACGCGCGACGTGCTCGACTTCGCGGGACGAGAGTTCTGAATTCGGCTCGGGCAAGACTTATAGGTTACCGAAGCGCTTGCGCCCTTTTGCCAACAGCGACGATCAGGCGCTGAGCGTTCCAGGAACGACGCCGTTGAGGCCCAGGCGTGTCTGGAGCCAGGGGCCGAGTGGGCCCGGCGCCGCCGGACGGCTGATGTGGAAGCCCTGGATCAGGTCGCAGCCGTACTCGTGGAGCAGCTCGGCTGTGCGCTGGTCCTCGACGCCTTCAGCGACGACCTTCAGACCAAGGTTGTGGCCGAGATCGATCGTCGAGCGGACGATGGCGGCGCCGTCCCAGTTGGTCGCCATGTCGGTGACGAACGACTTGTCGATCTTGATCTCGCCGAGGGGAAGTCGCCGCAGGTAGGCCAGCGACGAGTATCCCGTGCCGAAATCATCGACCGAAATCTGGACGCCCGTGGCATGCAGCCGGCGCAAGGTGTCCTCGGCCTCGGTCGCGATGATGAAGCGCTCTGTGATTTCGAGGCTCAGCTTGTCCGGTGCAACCTGCCACGTCCGAAGGAGCTGCGCGACCGCATCCGGAAGCTCGTCGTCGAGCAGGTTGCGCGCCGACAGGTTGACCGATACGCCGATGTCGATACCGGCTCGGGACCAGGCGTGCACCTGGCCGATGGCCTCGTTGAGCACCCAGGCCGTCAGCGGCTTGATCAGGTTGGTTTGCTCAGCCGAGGGGATGAAATCGTCCGGCGGTAGCAGCCCATGGCTGGGATGGCCCCAGCGCACCAGGGCCTCCACCTTGACCGGTCGCCCGTCCGCTGCCGAGACGATCGGCTGATAATGCAGCAACAGCTCGAACTGGTCGATGGCATAACGCAGCTTGCCGATCAGCGGCACGCGCCCATCGCTTTCGCCGCCCTCCTGGTCGACGGAGTAGACGCTGAAGCCGCTGCGGGCGCGCTTCGCTGTATACATGGCAACGTCGGCCCGACGCATCAGCGATTCGGCATCATCGGCGTGCTGCGGGAACACCGCGATGCCGATGCTCACCTCGATATGGACCGGCTGGTCGTCGATCGTGAACGGCTTGCCGACCGTCTGCAGGATCTTCTCAGCGATCAGTACCGCTCGCGGGACATCCGTGGCACCCCAGGGCACGATGGCAAACTCGTCGCCACCATAGCGCGCCACCGTGTCGGCCTTGCGCAGGATGCCACGAATGCGCTGCCCCACCTGCTGCAGCAACCGATCGCCGGCCTCGTGACCCAGGGAGTCGTTAACGCTCTTGAAGCCATCGAGGTCGAGCAACAGCACGGCACACGGCTTCATTTCACGCTCGCCCGCCCGGAGCGTTTCCTCGAGCCGCTCGCCAAGGAACGTCCGGTTCGGCAAGCCTGTCAGCGGGTCGTGCAGCGCGCGGTACTGCAGCGCCTCGGTCTCGGCCTTTCGTTCCGATACGTCGCGCAGGCTGCCGATCACCAGTCGTTGCAAGCCAAGCCGGCCGACTCTGAACTCCAGCGGAAAGGCCGTGCCGTCTTTGCTCAGCCCCGACGTCTCGTAGCTGCCGACCTCGATCTCGCGCTTGTGCTGCCGGAG
>DATLKH010000123.1:0-4920 GCA_035538475.1 Candidatus Dormiibacterota bacterium
GGACTCCAATCCCTGTGAAAGACGCGTCCAACTACTACCACTTCAAGCCCAGCTGCTACGGATTCCTCAACGTCAACAGCCTTCCGGCGGGAGGCTCGATCACCAACCGTCAGACCGGGCTCGAGGTTGGACCGGAGACCAAGGACGTCATTCCAATGTTGCCGGTCGCCAGCACCGCCGGGACGCTGCTCGTGGCCACGGTCTGGTCGCAGACACATCCATCGGACAAGGCGTTCACAGCACCTGCCGGCTGGCTCCAGGCCGCCACCGTGGAGCTGGACGGGGCCGCCCACACCGACATCTGGTACTACCCGAACAACCCAGGCGGCATCACCCAGGCGGACTTCGGTGTCAGTCCCGCCTCGATCAACGCCTTTGCGCAGCTGACGGAATGGAACGGCGCGGCGCTCACGCCGCTCGACCGATCTGGATCCGCGACTGCGGCGTCAGCTCAGGCGTCTCTCACGGTGTCCACGTCGGCCGCCATGGGTCAGGCCAACGAGCTGGTGATCACCAACATCGGGTTCGCGCCCAAAGGCGGAGCCAACACCTACACGCAGGGTGCCGGTTGGACAGGCCTCGTGAACGATGCGCCGACCGGCTATGCCTCGGAGGACAACCTGAACCTGCCGGCAGGAATCGCGAGCGAAACCGTGACCTACACGGCAACGACCACGTGGGCGGGAGTGATCGCGACCTTCAAGCCGGCAAGCGTCGGGACAGTGGCCGGTGCGGTTCTGGATCCGGGGTTCTACTACTTCAACGGCTCGGGCTTTCCGGGAGGAGGCGGCATCTGCCTCAACGGTTCGACGCTGCTGGGCAGGGACGTGACCCTCGAGTTCGTCAACCGGGCTGGCCTTTCGTCTGGCACGTGCCTCGCGGGTGGGGCCGGCGGCTGCGCTGTTGGCACCTGTCAGTTCGGTTCGACGCCCTGCTCGATCTCCGCCTGCCCGCCCAACGTCGCCGCCGACAGCGCGGGCGGCGGCTTCACCTGGTTCGCGGCACCTTGCGGCGCGGCCCCCGCTGGCGATGGCGCCGCCTGTCGCGGCGCAGCGTCGTGGTGCCCGTACGGCGATCGAGCTTGCTGGAACCTCGTGATGTGGACGCCATCCAGTTCCACCGGTCAGATCTCGATCACCGGGGCCGCGGCCAAATCCTGGATGCTCGGTTCGGTTTTCTGGTCCGGAGCCTGCACCGATGCGGTCCAGGGGACCAGCATCCTTGACGGGACGCTCTCGTGCGGGACCCTTTCGGTCTCGGCGGCAGCCGGCGCGGGCACGGCCGTGGGCTCCGACTACGGGATCAGCACGGCCGTCGTGGAGGCCGTTCTTGTCGAATGAGTTGCTCTTTGGCGTCCGTTTTGCGAGAGTTGCGCGCGATTAGATGGCTCTAGCAGGCGCAACTCCGCTCAGCCGATCCCGCCGCGGGCGCATGTACATCGTGATCGGCGCGGTTCTGGCCGTGCTCGCTTTCGCCACGGCGGCGGGGATCGCCAGCCTGCCTCTGCTCCAGGGAAGCAGCGGCGGCACCCGTGTGGTCGTGGCGGTCCACGACATCAAGGCGAGGACTTTGATCCTCGATTCAGACCTCACGCTCTCGAGCATCAGCCCCGTGCCTGCGCAGTCCTTCACCAACATCAAGGACGTGACGCGCAAAGGGGCGCGGGTCGACATTCCGGCTGGATCACCCGTCACCGCAAACTTGATCGCCGCCACCAGCGACCTGCTCAGCTCCAGCGACGTCGCATTCCTTCCCATTCCCTCGGGATGGGTGGCGGTCACGGTGCCGACCAGTGAGCAGGTCGGGGTCGGCGGATATGTGCAGGTCGGCGACCGAATCTCGATGCTGGCGACAGTCAACACGTCCGCTTTTGGCCAGAACCCCGGCTTCACGTCAGTGCGCACCGTTTTTCGCGACGTCGACGTGATTCGCGTCGGTCCGGCCGCCTCTCAGCAGAACGTAGGTGAAGCCAGCAGCCTCACCTTGCTCATGACCAGCTGCGACTCCGAGTTTCTGTTCTGGCTCCTCAACAACGCGACCTTGAAGTACGAGCTCGAGTCAAACACCGACTACGGACAGCCGCCGCAGCAACCGGATCCTTCCTGTCCCAAGCTTGTGTCGGCCACCGGCGTCGGACCTCGAGAGGTCGACGCTCGCTGGCACTTCACCGCTCCCTAGGAATCCCCCGTGCAGACCACAATCGTTCTGGTCGCCGTCGCCGCGGCGATCGGGGTCGGGCTGGTTTTTTACGGTGCGATTCGCTCGCAGCAAGCTGCCGGGCCGCAAGCGAACATCCGCGCCAGCTACCGCACGCTGGCCGACGTCCGGGAGCAGCTCCGACAGCGGTTCGAGGCCACAGGCACCCCGACGTGGATCGGTTCTGAACAGCCGTCCAGCCGTCTCGCCCGCGAGCTCGTGAGCGCGGACCTGGAGCTCAGGCCCTACGAGTTCCGCGTCATCCAGATCGCCGCCGCCCTCTTGCTCGGATTCATAGGACTCCTGCGGTTCGGCATCAGTCCCGAATCCGCGATCCTCGCCGTGATCGGCTACTTGCTTCCGGCACTCTATCTGCGCAACCGGCGCGGCCGCCGGGTTCGTGCCTTCGATGCTGCACTGCCGCGAGCGATGGAGCTGATCGCGAACTCGATGAAAGCGGGACAGTCGGTTTCGCAAGCGCTGTCTTCGGTGACTGACAATGCCGGACCACCGATCTCGGAAGAGTTCACGCTGGCACGACGTGAGATCGAGCTCGGCGCCTCGGTCGAAAGCGCACTGAACAACATGGTGCGGCGCATCGGAAGCTCCGATTTGCGACTGATGGTGATGGTGATCACGATTCAACGCAGCGTCGGCGGTGATCTGGCCGGGATTCTCATCACCCTTGCGGACACGATGCGACAGCGCGAAGAGCTGCGCGAAGAGGTGCGGGCGGCGACGGCTCAGTCGCGAGCTACGGCGCTGATCATCACGCTCATGCCGATCGTCGCCGCTGTGCTTCTTTACTTCATCGTCCGGGATTACTTCCGGCCGATGCTCGTCAACCCGATCGGCTGGGTGATTCTCTTCATCGCCGGTTTCCTGCTGTTCGTCGGCAACCTGATCATCCGGAGGTTGACGGCGATCTCATGATCATCCTTCCCCTGGCGGTCGGGATCGTCGCCGCCGTGGGTGCGTATCTGCTCGTGGTCGGACTGATCGCGACGAGGTCCGCCGACGCGGCTCAGCTGGCTCGAGAGCGCCTTGCCCGTCAGGAGATCGGTCTGGGCCAGAGCGCCGTCGCGCTTCAGCTCGAAAAGCCGTTGAGCGAGCGCGTCCTCGGTCCACTGCAGCGCTGGCTGGAGAAGCAGGTGACGCGCATCACGCCGGAAGCGCAGGCGGCGAATTTTCGACGGGAGCTGGATTTCGTCGGCAATCCGCTTCACCTGGATCCGGCCGGGCTGCAGACCCTTCGCATTGCCGGCGCTGCAGCGCTGGGTGCGATAGGGATCGTCATCGGCATGTTCGTCGGGACGCCCATCGCAACTGGTTTGTCGCTGCTCATCGGAGTCGCCGCCGGCTTTTACCTTCCGGTGCTCTGGCTCGATCAGCTGGTCAGAGAGCGCCGCGCTCAGCTCGAGGCGTCGCTGCCCAACGCCCTCGATGTGGTCGCCATCAGCATGGAAGCGGGCCTCGGTCTGGATCGAGCGCTCGAGCAACTGGTCCGGTATCAGGACGATTCTCTGACCCTGTTGGTCGCCCGGGCGCTGCGCGAGATCCAGCTCGGACGTCCACGACCTGAAGCGCTGCAGCAGATGGCCGCCGAAACCGGAATCGACGACTTCACCTCATTGGTCCGCGGAATTCTTCACGCGGAGCGCACCGGCGTCCCGATTGCACGGACGATCGAAGCGCACGCGACACAGATGCGGGTCAAGCGGCGGCTGAAGATCCGCTCCGAAGCGGCTCGGGCTTCGCTCAAGATCCTCTTTCCCACCGTCGGCTGCGTGTTTCCGACGTTGTGGCTGATCTTGCTCGGTCCGGCGCTGATCGTGGTCTTGACGCTGGGCGGGCACTAGGACGGCTGCCCCCGGATCGTCGCAACGATCCGGGGTTTTCGAGTGATGAGACATCGCTTTGTCGCGACGATCCGGAAGTTAGCTGAGGAAGGGATTCATCTTCCGTTCGCGCCCGATCGTGGTCGCGGGCCCGTGTCCGCTGTAGACGATCATGTCGTCGCCCTGCGACAGCAACTTCTCACGGATGCCGGACAGAAGCGCTTCGCCATCTGAGTTTGCGAAGTCGGAGCGTCCGACAGATCCGGCGAACAACGCATCTCCCGTGAAGAGAAATCCGTTGATCTTCAGCGAAACACCCCCAGGGCTGTGGCCGGGCGTGTGCAAGACCTCGAACTCGAGCGAGCCTGCACGATATGGTTCGCCGTCTCTCAACGTCGTCACACCGTCGACCCGCGTCGCTATCTGTCCGAACTCTCGGCGCAGCGGTTTGCCCTGCTCGATGATTTCCCGTTCCGCCTCGTGCACCACGACTGGAATCGGCCCGAAAGCCTGGAGCAGCTCGTGCAAGCCGGCGATGTGATCGAGATCGGTGTGCGTCAGCAGGATCGCTCTCACATTCGCGGCGCGCTCGCGCGCGACGCTGATGATCAGGTCAGGCTCGAGGTTGGAATCGATGATGACAGCGTCGTGGGTCTCGTCGTCTTCGACCAGATAAGAATTCGTGCCGAAGCGACGGTCTGCCGTGACTTCGACCAGGACCGTCAAAGAGCTTTACGCACGATGACGTTTCGCCCGAGGTCCTTGTACGGCTCGAATCCCGCCTGTTCGAACATGGCCATGGTGCCGCGATAGTTGCCCTGCGCCGAGCCCTCTTCGCGCACTGGGTAGCCTTCGACCGCTTTCAAGCCGCGCTCGCGCAAGCGCT
>DATLKH010000124.1:0-2329 GCA_035538475.1 Candidatus Dormiibacterota bacterium
TAGTCGCGACCATCCGCGATCTCGAGGTGACATCGCTGCGGTTGATGCTCGGATAGTCCGGACTATCCGATGACGCGCCGGCCCCCGCTCGCGCTGCTCGGCTTCATGGGCGCAGGCAAAACGCTCATCGGCGCACTGGTCGCCGAGCGATCGCATGTTCGTCTGTTCGACCTCGACACGATGGTCGAAGACAAAGCGGGCATGTCCATCGCTGAAATCTTCGCGACGCACAGCGAGGAAGCCTTCCGCGCATTCGAGAAAGAGACATTGCCTTCTGTGCTCCAGCCGGACTGTGTGGTGGCCCTGGGCGGCGGCGTCGTGGTCGACGATGACAACTGGAGGTTGATCTCGGGCCGCGCGAGGACGGTTTATCTCGAAGTACCCTTCGAGGTCATCTGGCAAAGAATCCATCGCCTGGCGGGCCGGCCATTGATCTTCAACCGCACCAAAGCGGAGGTCGAAGCGCTCTTCGAACGCCGGCGGCCGCGTTACGAGCAAGCGGAGCATCGCGTCGACGCGACACGTGACGCGAGTGTGATTGCAGATGAGGTATTGAAGCTCTGGTCCGCCTGATCCTCGACTCGGCGGCCGGGGGATACCCGGTGGTGATCGGCACCGAGATTCATCGCGAGCTGCGCAACATCGTCGCGCGCCTCGATCCGACCGGAGCGGCTGTAATCACGGACACGAACGTGCGGCCGTGGGCGACGAAAGTCGCGAAAGCCATCAAGCGGGCCGGCCTGAAAACGTCGATCTATGCGATGCCGGCCGGCGAGCGATCGAAGTCATTGGTCCAGCTACAGCAAATACTCGCGTTCCTCGAACGCCAGCAAATCGACCGCGGCGGATGCGTGATCGCGGTCGGCGGTGGAACGGTGGGGGACGTCGCCGGGTTGGCGGCTTCGATCTGGCAGCGCGGCGTTCGCCTGGTTGCAGTACCGACGACGCTGCTGGCCATGGTCGACTCGAGCATCGGCGGCAAGACAGGGGTCAACGGCCGGCGCTCCAAGAACGCAATCGGCACGTTCTGGCAGCCGTCAGCGGTGATTTCCGACCTCGCCTCGGTCGACACCCTGCCCAATGGAAGCTACCGGGACGCTTTCGCGGAGGTTGTAAAGTACGCCGTCGCCATGGATCGAGGGCTGTTCGACCTGCTTCAGCGCAACACGCCACGGCTGCTCGAAGGCGATAAGTCGATGCTCGAGCGAGTGGTCTTCCGGTGTGTGACCGACAAAGCGCTCGTGGTCGCCAAAGACGAGCGCGATCGTGGGCCGCGGGCGATCCTCAACTACGGCCACACCGCAGGTCACGCGCTCGAAGCGGCGACCGGCTTCCGGATCACACACGCGCGCGCGGTCGCGTTCGGCATGCGGGTCGCCGCCCAGATTGCACTCGCGATGGATCTGTGCAGCAAGCGTTTCGTCGAGTCGCAAGATGCGCTGCTCGACGCGTTCGGCCTGCCGGACCGCTCGCCCAGAGTCGCACCGAAGCGGGTGCTCGACGCGATCGCTCTCGACAAGAAGGCGAGACGCGGCAAGGTGGCGTGGGTGATGCCGCGGCGGATCGGCCATGCGGAGGTCGGCCACGCTGTGCCGGCAGGCATTGTGCGGCGCGTGATTGTGAGGGAGCTGGCATGAACTCTGTGGTCGTCGTCAACGGACCCAACTTGAACTTGCTCGGCAAGCGCGAGCCCGAGATTTACGGAACTCGTTCGCTTGCCGACTTGAACGATGTCGTCAAGACAAAGGCTCGATCGCTCGGCCTGGAAGTGCACTGGCTGCAGAGCAACGACGAAGGCGAGATCATCGACTACCTACAGCGACACGCTCCTGGATCCATCGGCATCATCCTCAACCCTGCCGCGCTGGCCCACTATTCGCTCGCCCTCTACGATTGTCTGGTCGCCCTCGCGGTGCCTGTCGTGGAGGTCCACATCTCCAACATTCACGCGCGCGAGGAATTTCGCTCGAAGAGCGTGACCGCGCGGGCTGCGCGCGGCGTGATCACCGGACTCGGCTTCGTCGGCTACGAATTCGCATTGGAGTATTTAGCGTCGCTGTGAGAGACGGATCACCGAATCAGCGACGCCTGGAAAGAACGCGAAATGATTTCAACGACTGATTTCCGACCTGGAACGATGTTCGAGATGGACGGCCAGCTCGTTTCCATCGTCACGGTCGAGCACATCAAGCTCGCGCGGCAACCGGCGGTCATCAAGACCAAGCTGCGCAACGTGCTCACCGGCTCGATGTTCGAGCAAAGCTTCAAGAGCGGCGAGAAGTTCCGCCCGGTACGCATCGACAGCACTGAGGCGACATACCTCTACGCG
>DATLKH010000125.1:0-8563 GCA_035538475.1 Candidatus Dormiibacterota bacterium
GACATCGCCAATCTCGTGAACGCGCTCGGAAGCAGTGACAGCGGCGCATTCGATTCAGCAAACGCATCGCTCCAAACCGACACCAACAAGCTGGCCGACTTCGACTACAAGGCAATGAGCACCAAGATCGAGGGCTTTTACCAAGGCCTGATCGACGCTTACAACTCGGACATCGACAAAGCCAACAAGGCGTAGTTGCGGGTAGTCGCGCAGCGCGTCACTTCCGGCTTCGTCAGCTGGGAAAAGGACCGATCGCGCCATCGTGCAACCATCGGACGCGGATTCGTGTTGTTGGTTGGTGCAGCTGAAGATGACGATGAGAACAATGTGCAAAGGCTCGCCGACAAGATCATCGACCTGCGCGTGTTCGCGGATGCGGCAGGCAAGATGAACCTGAGCCTGATCGATGTCGGCGGCTCAGCCTTGATCGTGTCGCAGTTCACGCTTTTCGCCGACATGAGGCGCGGCCGGCGGCCCAGCCTGCTGGGCGCGGGCGATCCGGCGCGCGCAGAGCAGCTGTACGAACGGTTCGTGCGGCGATTCCGCGAGCGCGGAATACAGACCGAGACCGGCGGATTTGGAGCTCTTATGCAGGTGGGAATCGAAAACGACGGTCCGGTCACGCTCGTGCTGTCGACCGACGATTGGATGACCCGTGTCTGATTCAAGAAATCCGCTGCTTCCATACCTGGCGCTGATCGCTCTCGCGTTGATCTGGGGCGGGTCCTTCCTCTTCATCAAGGTCGCTGTTCACGACATGAGCCCTGAAGCGCTTCTCCTCTCCCGTTCCGCGTTCGGGCTGGTAACGCTTGCGGTTCTGGTCACCGCGATGGGGCGGCCTCTCTTCGCCCCCGGCTGGCGCGACCGGCTGGTTTCCTTCGCGATCATGGCCGTCACCAACGCCGTGATTCCGTGGATCGCGATCGCATGGGGCGAGGAGCGAATTGCGACCGGACTGGCGAGCATCCTCAACGCCACCACCACGCTGTGGACAGCCGTCCTCATCTACTGGGTCGTGCCGTCAGAGCGGCCCAGCGCCTTGAACTACGCCGGCGTGCTGCTGGGGCTTGCCGGCGTCGTCGTGCTGGTCTATCCGGATCTGGCGGCGCACGGAATTTCCGGCAGCTTTCTCGGGGCCATGGCCGTCGTCTTCGCCGCCGTGTCATATGCGATCAACGCTCTATATCAGCGGCGCAAGATGCGAGGCGTCAGCGTGTTCGAAATCAGCGTCGGTCAGTTGGCGGCGACGGTGCTGTTCGCGATTCCGATAGCGGCGCCGACGATCTCACACGTCCACATTCAGCTTGCGTCCGCGGCTTCCGTGATCGCGCTCGGCGCCGGCGGGACGGGCATCGCCTATCTGCTCTACTACTACGTGATGAATTCGCTCGGGGCTGTGCGTGCCGCGGGTGTGACGTTTTTGGTTCCCATCACTGCGGTGTTTTGGGGCGCGCTGTTGCTCGGCGAGCGATT
The DNA here is from genome assembly GCA_035538475.1 of Candidatus Dormiibacterota bacterium. Classification (GTDB taxonomy): domain Bacteria; phylum Chloroflexota; class Dormibacteria; order Dormibacterales; family Dormibacteraceae; genus 40CM-4-65-16. Next base: position 1,474 of record DATLKH010000125.1, read on the forward strand.
TAGCGTCCCTGCGATCATCGGAATGATCGTGATCCTGTTTGGGGTGCTGCTGACGAACGTGCGCCGTCTTCCGCGGCGCGGCCGCGCCTCTTCTCAGGCTGCCGATTCCGCAGCCGCTTGAGCCTTTTCCTCGAAGAGCATCACTCGCTCGTTCGCCAAGCCGCCGAGCGAATCCGGCCCTATGTGCGCCGTACCCAAACTCTGACCACCGACCTGGATTCCAACCTCCGCCTGAAGCCGGAGTGCTTCCAGGTCACCGGCTCCTTCAAGCCCCGCGGAGCTTTCAATGCCGTGCTGTCGCTGTCTGCCCGTGCGCAGCCTTCGCGAGGTGTGATCGCCGTGAGCTCGGGCAATCATGCGCAGGCGGTCGCGCTCGCGGCCGCAGAAGTTGGGTTGCCGGCTTTGATCCTCATCCCGGAGGACGCCAATCCCGCGAAAGTCGCCGCCACGCGTGCCTTGGGAGCCGAGGTGATTCAGGAAGGGATCACATTCGCGAATCGGGAGGCGCGGCTCCATGAAGAGATGGCGGCGCGCGGGCTGGATCTGGTGCACCCGTTCGACGATTGGAACGTGATTCACGGTCAGGGCACCGTGGTGATGGAGCTGCTCGAAGACGCGCCGGATCTGGAGGTGATTGCAAGCCCGGTTGGAGGCGGCGGGCTGCTTTCTGGGTCGGCGATCTCAGCCAAAGCGCACAACCCGGCGATCACCGTGCTGGGCGTCGAGCCGGCTCGTGCGGACGATGCTTACCGAACGTGGAAGGCGGGTTCGATCCAGGTCCTCGCGGAATCGCCAAAAACCCTCGCGGACGGAGTTCGCACGGTCGCGGTCGGTGAGCGCAACTTCGAGGTCATGTTCAAAAACCAGTTGGTGGACGAGATCGTGACCGTCACCGAGGAGGAGATCGCGAATGCCGTGCGCGTCGCCTGGTCCCGGCTGCATCTCGCCCTCGAGCCGACTGGAACCCTGCCGCTGGCCGCGCACCTGGCAGGAAAGCTGCCGAAAGGCCGTACGGGTTTGATCCTCAGCGGCGGCAACGCCAACTTGCAGACGGTGTCTACACTCCTGAATCAGTGATCCCGGTCAAGGATGTGATGACCCGCAACGTCGTCACATTTTCCGCAGACACACCGGTCGAAGAGATCGCGCGCACGCTCAGCTCCAAACACATCACTGGAGCGCCGGTGGTCGAGGGTGAAGGCCACGTTGTCGGGATCGTTTCGGAAACCGATGTCTTCTCGAAGAAAGGAAAGACTGCGCGCGAGATCATGAGTCCACGAGTCATTTCGGTTACTGAAGAGACCGGAATCGATGAGGCGGCTCGGCTCTTGATCGGAGAGCGAATTCGCCGAGTGCCTGTGGTTCGCGGCGGCAAGATGGTGGGCCTGTTGAGCCGCTCCGACGTGCTCGACTTTTACGCCAAGACGCGCTGGACCTGCAACGTCTGCGGCTGGTGGGAGCGCAGCCTTGAGCGCCCCGCGCGCTGCTTTTCGTGCTCCAGCGAAGACCTGCATCTGGAGTTTGCCGACCCGGGTCACTGACGTCAGGTCGCAAGCCCGAGCTTCGTCTTGCCCTCGACGAACGAGTGTATTGCCAGCGGGGTTTTGATCCACAGCGATACAACACTGGCGCCACACTCGTGTTCACCCGCGACCGCAGCCAAGTTAACAGCCTGGGTTCCATTTCGCGCCGGTGCCCCCTAGGTTGTCCACATGCGCAACTTCCTACGCAATCCACTCACCTGGTTGGTCGTCGCTGAATTCGTGATCGTCGGCGCGCTCATCGTCCTGGCCTGGAACGCGATCGCATCCTCGGTCCATCCCGCATTGGCCATGCCGGCACCGCAGCAGCCGGACAATGCCGGCGATCCGAGCTCTACGGACTTGCCTGAATTGCCCTCGGTTTCGAAACCCATCTCATCCGCAAAGCTCCCTGGACTCAACCTCGACAGTGATTTCTGGCGAGCGCGCCTGAGCCGGCTGAACCAGGATCAGGTGGTTTTCGAGCAGCTCGAGTGGCGGATCGTGCACGGCGCAGTTTCCGCAGTCGAGCGGTACCTGCAGACGGTGGTGATCCCGTCGATCCAGGGCGCGGAAAGCGGGAGGTCCTGAAGTGCTCTAGCTCTTCTCCGGCGCCATGGTGACGTTGCCGTTCAGCGTCGCGCCGTCGTCGACCGTCAAACGGCTGACCCGGACGTCTCCGTTCAGACGGCCAGAGCCGCCGAGCGTCAATCGCTTGCGGGCCGTCACGTTGCCGGTGACCTGGCCGCGGACGCTGACGTTGTTGCCTTCGATCGCGGCCTGGATGGTGGCGCCGGAATCGATGGTGACGTCGCCGGTTGCTTTCAAGTCACCCTCGACGTTTCCGGCGATCTTCAGGTCGCCCTGGATTTCCAGGCGCCCCTGAAGGATGTCGCGCGGGCCGAGGCTCACTACGTTGTTGCCTCCGTTCTGCGACGTGGTAGCCGTTTGAGCTGCGGTTTTTTCTGCTGACGCCATTGGTTCCTCCACTGGGTTTTCCATACTTTCAGCAAACTCGGCAACTTTTTGGGACTTGCGCGCCCAAAGTGGCTGAGCTGTGATTTCAGGGAGCTAGCATCGTATCAGCCGTGCCAGAAGTCGTCTAAGAAGGTAGGAAACCGGTTTCGTTGGCCCTCATGGACCCAGATTCGTCGGACGAGATGATCGACCACCTGGTCGACTTCTTCGATCGCATCGCCCCTGTTTATGACACGTGGGCGAACGGCCAGCACCAGCGGGTGGCCAGCCGGCTCGTCGACCTGGCGACACCCGAAAAGGGCGAAACCGTCCTGGACGTGGGGACCGGTACGGGGCTGGTGGCAAATCTCGTCGCTCCCAGGGTCGATCCGGGCACCGTGTTCGGAATCGATCTCTCCGAGAACATGCTCGCGATCGCCCGCTCGAAAAAGACCAGAAACGTCCAGTACATCGGCATGGCGGCCGAGCATCTGGTCTTCCGGCCGGCGACGTTCGACCTGGTCACGATGGGCGAGACCCTTGCCTACCTGGCAGACCCGGTCACCGCTCTTGCGGAAGCCAATCGAGTTCTGCGGACTGGCGGACGGCTTGCGATGTCTTGCCAGCGCCGAAGCCTCAACACACGAGCTCAAGAGCTGTTCTTCCAGGGATTGGGTCCGCTGGCCCGCAGGCACTACTTGAGCCTGCCCCGCTACAGCTCCGAACGCTCCCGGTTCGGTGAGCCCGAGGTGCTGTCGCAGCTCTTGTCCGCCGCCGGGTTCGAACTGACCAAGCTCACTGAGACGATCACCGGCGGGCGCGCGACCGACGCCCGCGAGTGGACGGAGCTCATGTCGGGTGCCGGGCCGCTGCCCTACACGTTGATCCGTTCGCTGGGTCCCCGATATCGCGAAGAGCTGGTGGCCGAGGTGGATGCCGCGATGGCCAGCCTGGGCGATCCCGACGACGCGTTCAGGTACCACCACTCGTACGTGCTCGCGGTAGCGCAAAAATGCTGATGACAGCCGCGAGCAAGCACAGCGCCGCGGCGATCCGAAATATCTCCTGATACTCCTGCAGGAATGCAGCCGCGACCAGCTGCTCCAGGTGCTTCACTCGAGCTCGCAGGTCCGGATCGTTCAGCACCGGGGTGCCGAGAATCTGGTGGAAGCGATAGAGGCCGAAGGCGGTCAGCGCCGAAAGTCCTATGAGCATGCCCATCGTCCTCGCCAGCACGACCAGACTCGTGGCGAGGCCGTGGCTCTGAGCTCGGGTGAGCGCCAGCACCGCCGCGGTCAGCGGGGCGATCACGAGTCCAAAGCCGAGTCCGCAAAACGCGAGCGCGAGGTCGGCCTGTCGCAGCGGGCCGGCATAGAGCGTGAGCTCGTTTGCGCGCCAGCCTGACATCTGCCAGAAAGCGAAGGCGGAAAGCGTGATGCCGGCGGCCGAGGTGAGTCGCGCGCCCGCGCGGGCTGCGATCCATCCGCCGATCAACGCACCGACCGGAACGCCGATCAAGAAGCGCGTCAACAGGAGTCCGGAGTCCAGCTGGTTCTGGTTGAAGACCAGCCGGCCGAGCACGGGCACGTCAACCAGCGCGACCATCAGCGCCGCGCCGATCAAAACATTGGCGGCGGTCGTCCCGATGAAGCTGCGGCTTCCCATCAGCTCGGGCGGAATGAGCGGCTCCAACTGCCGCCGCTGGCGCCATACGTAGCCGCCGAGCACAAGCACCGCGGCGAGTCCCGCTGGAATCAAGAGCGCGTTTGTGGCCCGATGCTCCGGATCGTCTGGATACAGGGCAAGCACCAACAAACCGAGGCCAAGGCCAAGCAGCAAGGCGCTGATCCAATCGATGGTCGAGCTGCGCGCCGTCTGCGCAACCGTGGCGCGTTTCGATGTCAGCACCAAAGCGATCCCGGCGAGCAAAGCGAGCGGCAGATCGATCCAGAAGACGAATCGCCATCCACCCATGCCGGACGCCGCCGCCGCAACCGTCGCTCCGTACAGCGGTCCGAAGACGCTGCCCGCTTCCTGCAACGCGGCCACTGATCCAATCGCCACCACTCGCGCCCGGTTCGAGTAGAGGTCTGCCGCCAACGCCAGCGTCAACGGGACGAGACCGCCACCTCCGAGGCCCTGGATGAAGCGTCCGATGACGAGCCAGGGCAGCTGCGCGAATCCCCACATTCCGGCGGTGGCGGTCATCAGCGAGCCGGCGGCGAACGCACCGAGACACGCGACGTAGACCGGGAGGCGACCGCGCACGTCCGAATAAGCACCCAGCAGCGGCATGGCGACGACGTATCCGGCCAGGAATCCGGTGACGATTGGTGTCGCCTGCTCGAAGTGCTCGATGGTCAGGCCGACGTCGCCCATCATCGCCGGCAGCAGCGTCACGACGACGTACGCGTCGAGCGCAGCGATGAACAATCCTGCGCCGGCCAGGCCGAGCAGGAGCGCTCTGGACACTAAGGACTGGGCGAGGTGATGTTCACCGGGGCGTTGAAGCCGGACATGTCGACCTCGACGCTCGCTTCTTTGCCACCGTCACCGAATGCTCCATCGAGAACAGCTTTGTGGATCAAGTGATCGGAGGCATCGACCCAGATCCGGGCATTGACCGGACCGTTCGAGTTCAGCTGCGCAAGCAGCCCGCGAACCTGGTCTGATGTATAGCTCGTGCCGATCTGATACGCGCTCGCGCCGTCGACCTGGTCCGTTGAGATATACGTCGGTTTCGTCCCTGATGGAATCACGGCCGGCAATCCAGTCGACGCGTCGAAGAGCTTGGCGAGATCGGGCAGCGCCTGTGCGTCCGCCCCGGTGACTTCGCGCAGAGTCGAAAACGGAACGTGCACATATACGTGTCCGCCCGAAATCACGACCTCGATCGAGATCGAGACGTCCTGCTCCTTCACCGTGTACGTGGTGTCGCTGTCCGAGGGCAGCTGGACCGCGGTCCGCGCCGACACCAACGTGAAGCCTTGGAACGTGATCGCGCCCTTGGTGAATTTCAAGGTCGCGCTGATCGTCTTCAACCGACCCATCGCCGCCGCGCCATCATGCAGCGCCTTGCCGGCATCGACCGAGGATTGTCCGCTGCATGCTCCCAGGATCAACAGCGATGCGACGAGTCCGATCCCGCGCCTCATTCGTTTGCTCGAACGTTGAGGCGCACAGGGCGGTCCAGCAGGAGATATTCCCACGCCCAGTTGATGAGAACGACCAGGCGGCTGCGAAACGTGATGACGTTGATCAGGTGCACGCCGAGCCACATCAGCCAGCCGAGGAATCCCGAAAGATGGACGATGCCCAGTTGCGCCACGGCCGAATTGCGCCCGATGGTCGCCATGATTCCCGGATCCCTGTAGCGAAACTTCTTGGCTCCGCCGTTGTTGACCATGTCCTTGATGCAAGCGCCGACGTGCCTACCCGCCTGCATCGCAACCGGAGCCAGCATCGGCAACATCGCTTCACCGTCCGTCGCGCCCGCGACGTCACCGATCACGAACACGATCGGATGCCCCGGGACTTGAAGCGTGTCGTCCACCCCGATCCTTGACTGACGCGTCAGCCGCAAGCCCGTCCGACGGCCGATATCGGAAGCCCGCACTCCCGCGGTCCAGATCACTGTTCCGGCTGCGATCTCATTGCCGTCGCCGAGCTTCACGCGGCCGTCGGTGACCGAGTCGACCTTGGTGTCGAGCATCAGCTCGATGCCCTTCTTGCGCAGAGAACGCTGAGCAGCTTCGCGCAGGAAACGGTCGAATGCACTGAGCACATAGGGCGCTGCCTCTATAAGCACCACGCGAACCTGTTTTGTGTCCAGGTCGCGATAGTCCTTGCCAAGGACGAGGTTGATGAACTCGCGCAGCGCGCCCGCCATCTCGACTCCGGTCGGTCCGCCTCCGACCACGACAAAGGTGGTGAGGACGCGGCGCTTTTCCGGATCCTTTTCCCAGCGCCAGGCTTCGAACCGGGCCAGGATGTGATTGCGCACTGCCAGACCTTCGCCGAGCGCCTTGAGCGGTAGCGTCTGTTCGGCAAGCGCTTGGTTGCCGAAGTAGTCGCTTTGCGAGCCGGTGGCCAGGACGAGGTAGTCGTAGTCGACCGGGCCGTGGTCGGTGAGCAATCGGCGCTGGTCGAAGTCGACTCCCGTGATGTCCGCCTGCCTGAAATCGGCATTGCGCAGTGGGCGGATGAGCTCGCGAATCGGTCGCGCCACTTCAGACGGTTCGAGAAGGGCAGATGCGACCTGATAAAGGAGAGGCGTGAACAGGTGGTAGTTGTTGCGGTCGATCAGCAGCACGTCGACCGGCGCGTGCTTCAGTGCTCGGGCGCACGTGATGCCACCAAAGCCGGCGCCCGCGATGACGACACGCGGACGCTTCATGTCGGAATGTTGCGCTGCCCCTTCTGCGGCGGATACCGTCCGCGCCCGTTGCCTCGCTTTCGATTCGCCATCTTTTCCAGCGCCGGTGCACCCCCGGTGAGCTGCAGCAGCGATTTCGGCAGCTTTTGCTTCTTCTTCACCACCGGCTCGAAGAGATCGCCTAGCTCATCGATCCGCTTCAGCACCTGGTCGGAGTCGAAAACCAAAAGCTCCGCAT
>DATLKH010000126.1:0-25037 GCA_035538475.1 Candidatus Dormiibacterota bacterium
GCCGCCACTAGGTCGGCACCGTTTCACTGTGCGGCGGCACCGCGGGACTCTCCTCGACCTCGAGCTCACGCTGACGCTGGGCACTCGGCAAGAAGCCTTGAGGCCGCAGGATGATCAACAAAACGAGCAGGATGCCGAAGACCAGGATGCTCAGGTACTGGAACTGCGAGGTCAGGAAGTAGACGGCGCCGACCACGACCGCTCCGACGATCGATCCCGGAATGCTGCCCATGCCGCCCGCGACGACCATGCACAGGACCAGGATCGAGACGAAGAGCTGAAACGAGTCCGGCGCGATGATGTGCTGACCCGCGGCGAACACGGAGCCGGCCATGCCTCCGAAGAAGCCGCCGGACGCATACGCGAGGAGCTTCAGGTTACGGGTGTTGATGCCCGCCACTTCGGCTGCCGTCTCGTCTTCGCGGATGGCGCCCCAGGCCCGGCCGACGCGTGAGTTCGCGAGCCGGTTGACGAAGAAGACGGTGACCAAGATGAGACCGAACACCAGGTAGTAGTAGTTCAGGAACGGCGTGAATCGAAACGGTCCGAGGAAGTGGTTGGGGTCGCCAAAGCTGTAGTTGCCGATGAAGACCGGATCGATGTCGACCACGCCGTTGGGTCCGTTGGTGATGTTGATCGGTTGGTCGAGGTTGTTGGCGAAGATTCTGGTGATCTCGCCGAACCCGAGAGTGACGATGGCCAGGTAGTCACCGCGCAGCCGCAGCGTTGGAATGCCGATCAGCACTCCGAAGAGCGCGGCCACGATCCCCGCCACCGGCAAGAGAATCCACATCGTGATGTGAATGCCAGGGGTTCCGGATTGCGGGACGAGAAAGTACGAGGCGTGCTGCACCACGGCTGCGAGTTGTGGCGAAGCGAAGATCCCGTACACATAAGCGCCGACCGCGAAGAACGCCACGTAACCCAGGTCCAGCAGCCCGGTGAACCCGACGACGATGTTGAGCCCGATCGCGAGCATCACGTACAGCTCGATGCTGTAGGTCACGGTGATGAGATAGCCGCCGGTCAGCAGCTCCACCAACGGCAGCAAAACTCCGATGGCAACGAGAACATAGACGTTGCGCAGCCCGTTCGACGCGACCCGGCCTGCCGGCCTCAGCGGCGAGAAGATCGACTTGGGGATGCGTCCCCTGAGCAAACGCACGAGGCCGACGATCACGCCCACTACGAGCAGCTGCCAGGCCAGCACGCCAAACGGAGAGTTGCCGAAAGGCCCGTGAAAGACGGCTTGAATGATTTCGAGCAGGCTCATGCGCGCTCGCTGACCCGCTCACGGAAGATGCCCGAAGGGCGGAAGACCAGCATCAGAATCAAAATCGCGAACGCGAAGACGTTCTGATAGGAGGAGTTGAACAGGCCGCAGCTCACGTTTCCTATGTAACCCGCACCGAGGGCCTCGACCAGACCGAGCAGGAAGCCTCCCACCATCGCGCCCGGAATATTTCCGATGCCGCCGACCACTGCCGCCGTGAAGGCTTTCAGTCCGGCGATGAAGCCGACCGTCTGGTTGAACGAGTAGTTCAACGTCCACAGCAGCGCGGCGACTGCCGCCAGAGCTGACCCGATGATGAAGGTGAAGGAGATCACGCGATCCATGTTCACTCCCATCAGCGCAGCGGCTTCGCGGTCTTGCGCGACCGCCCGCATTCCACGACCCAGCTTGGTCCTGCGGACCAGCATTTGAAGCAGACCCATCATCGCGAGCGACGCGATGAACATCAGGACCTGGATGTAGCTGACCGAGACGTCGGGAAGGATCGGGATCTCGCCGTGAATCAAAAGAGGAAGCGTGAAGTACTCGGCCGAGACGTAGTTGGCGACCCACGCTTCGAGCAGGAAGCTCACGCCGATCGCGCTGATCAGCGGCGCCAAACGTGGCGCGCCACGAAGTGGGCGATACGCGACTTTCTCGATCGTGAAACCGAGGGTCGCGCAAACGACCATCGCGACCACCATCCCCAGCAGCAGCACTGGACCAACGATCCAGAACGGAGTCTGATCGGTGAGCCCAAAGAGATTGGTCACTCCGAGGACGATGAACGTGCCGATCATGAACACGTCGCCGTGCGCGAAGTTGATCAGCTCCAGAACGCCGTACACCATGCTGTAACCGAGGGCGATCAACGCGTAGATGCTGCCCAGCGACAGTCCGTTGATCAGCTGTTGCAGAAGACCGTCGAATGTGACTCCCGAGGTGAGGTGATTCAGACAGTTTTCCATTTCAGCTCCCGCAGCCTATCCGGTTTCACGGCGCAATCGAAAAAGAGGCGGGCTTTGGGGGCCCGCCTCTTGGTTTGCAATCGCCTGGTTAGCTGACGTTTAGGGTGACGGCCTTGACGGCCTTCCACTGACCGCCTTCGACCTTGTAGATCGTAAAGATGCTTTCCTTCACGTCGCCGGTGCTGTTGAACGAGTAGGTCTGTGCAACGCCCGAGTAGCCGGATGTGGCGGCCACGTTCTGCAGGATCGCTGCCTTGTCGCCGCCGCCCTTCTTGATCGCGTTGATGACGATGTTCGCGGCGTCATAAGCCTGCGGCGCGTACTGGAAGATGTCGGCGTTGTACTTGGCCTTGTATGTCGAGTTGAACTGCTGGTAGCCGGGCTGCAGCGCGGGCGCCGGACCGGCGTTGGACGCGTACATGTTCTCGGCGTCACTGCCAGCGAGCTTGATGAACTCGCTGTCCTGCGAGCCGTCGCCCGAGACGAATGCCGCCTTGATTCCCTGCCGGCGTGCTTGCTGAACCAGTGGCCCGAACTGTGGCGAGTAGCCACCGTAGAAGATGACGTCCGGGCTGTGGCCCTTCATGGCCGTCAGCTGAGCTGAAAAGTCGCTCTGGCTGGCGTCCACGTGCTCGCGGTCGACGACTGTGCCGCCGTCCTTGGGCACCTGCAAGTTGACGTTGTCGGCCAATCCCTGGCCGTAAGTGCTCTTGTCGTCCATGACGCCGACTTTCTTGCAGCCGAGCGTCTTGACGATGAAGTCAGCGTCAGCGGGACCCTGCTGGTCGTCGCGACCGACCACGCGGAACGCGGTCTTGAATCCCTGCGACGTGTACTTCGGGTTGGTGGCCGAAGGCGAGATCTGGGTGATGCCGTTGTCGGAGAAGATCTTCGACTCGGCGATGGTCGCTGTCGAGAAAGTGCCGCCGATCACGGCCACGACTCCGTCGTCCACCAGCTTGGTGGCGCCCTGTGCGCCCTTGGTGGCGTCGGCCGCGTCGTCTTGCGAGTCGAGCTGAAGCGTGTAGCTCGTGCCGTTGTAGCTGACGCCGGCCTGGTTGGCAGCGTCGATCGCCAGCTGAACGCCGCGCTGCTCGTCGACACCGAACGCCTGGTATTGCCCAGACAGGATGCCGATGAACCCGATCTTGAGCACGGGATCGGATCCCTGCTTGGCGGCGACTGCCGGTGCCGCCTGCTGCGCAGCCGTCAAAATCGCGCTCTGCATCGAATACGCCTGCGGCGCAGGCGCCTGCGAGACAGAGTTCGGATTGCAGCTCGAGGCTGTTCCACCGCCTCCCCCGCCTGAGCTGCCGCACGCAAACGCAAATGGCAGCACGGCTGCCCCAATGAGGGCCGTCAGCCCCCTAGCTCGAACCATGTGGTTCCCCCTTGTGCTTATTGGGAGGCCTAATCAACGAATGCCTCCCATCCCACTTGCCGCCCTCTTCCCAACCTGGCGTCGGGGCGAGAGTGCGCCGGCGGCCAGTGCGGCCACATGGGATGGCCGAACTGCTACTCCGATTGCAACTATCGACGCGAGGGGGCCCGCAAGTCAAGTCGTGCCGAAGGAGCCGGCTCAGGCTCAGTAGGGCAGCTTGGCGCTGTAGTCCATGGTGGTGACCAGCTTCCAGGCGGTGCGGGGATCCGAGCTTCCCGGCTCGAAGATCGAGACCAGCCGGTTGGTGGTGTCGCCGGCCGAGTCGAATCCAATCGTGCCTGTCGTGCCGGCGAAGCTCTTGGTCGAGCCCACTTCCGCGATCACGTCGCTCCGGGCCGGCAGCTGGCCGCCGGTCATCCGGATCGCCCGATCGAGGGCCGCATAGAGGACCCCGGTCGCGTCATAGGCCGGCATTGTCAGCGGACCGTAGTCGGAGGCGTCGCCGAAAGACGCTTTGAAGGCCGAGATGGTCTGTGAAGCGCCGGCCCGGCTGCCGGCGTCCACGATCGGAACAGTGGCATAGATGCCAGCTGCGTTGGCGTCCGCCTCCTTCACGCATTGCGGATCCTCGGCGACGCCGTCTCCAGAAAAGAAGGGCGTCGTTTCACCAGGTGGAAACACGGTCTTCATTTGGGCGCGCACGGCACAGCCGTGGCCCTGTGTGCTGCCGCCGAAGTACACGGCCTGCGCGCCCGCGTCTTTCATGGCTTTCAGGAACGTGGTTGCGTCCGGCGCGGCCGGATCGAGAACGAACTGGCCGAGCACTGTGCCGCCGAGCGCCTCCAGGTGAGCGGTGAACGCGGTCGCGAGACCCTGGCCGTATGCCTCGTGGTCGGAGATCACGGCCGCCCGCAGCAGGTGAAGGGTTTTGAACATGTAGTCGGCCGCGGCCGGACCTTGAAGGTCGTCGGTCGTGCTCAGCCGGTAGAAGTTGATGTAGCTGGCGGGTCGCAGCATCGAGGCGGGCGGCAGGCCGACGTCGTGACAGGAAATCGCGGTCCGCGTGGGGTTCAGCAGCGCCGGCAAGAAGATGTCGCGCGTGAGGCATGGACTGCTGGTCGCCGGAGTGACCATCACCAGTGCTGCCGCGTTGGCGATCGGGATTTCTCGGCGCGCAACCGAGGAATCGAGCGGGCCGATCATGGCCACGAGGTTCGGGTCCTTCAAGAATCTCATCACGTTGGTGATTCCGTGGCTCGGGCTGGGCTTGCCGCCCGTGGCGTCGTCTGCGGATACGGCGCTGACGTCGAAACCGTCGAGCGTTGGGTGCTGCTGAATGTAAAAGCTGACGCCGTTCAGCGCGGGTTTGCCGGCAGCCGCCTCGGCTCCGCTCAGGGGCAGGTCGACGCCGATGTGGAGAGCTTTGCCGGAATGACCAGCCTGGCCGAGTCCGGTGCACGCGACGAGCAAAACGCTCAGCGCAGTCGCGCACACACCGGATCGGCGCACGGGGAGAGGATCGCATTGAGACAAGTCGCTGTGCGAGTTGCTGGCAGTCCGTATACTCAGCATCCCTTCAGCCCAGCAGTAGGAGCGTGCGCGTTTGAAAGCGGATACCAGCGAACACCTGAAGCCACGATCCCAGTACGCGGAAGACGCGGTGCAGCTTGCGATCGCTGGTAAGTGGGAGGACGCCGTCAAGCTGAACCGCTTCATCGTCGACAACTTCGGCGCCGACGAAGAGACGCAGAACCGACTTGGCAAGGCTCTCTCGGAGATGGGCAAGCTCAAAGAAGCGAAGGCCGCGTACGAGGCCGCGCTGAAGCTCAATCCGATGAATTCGATCGCGAAGAAGAACGCAGCCCGCATCAATGCTCTCCTGCACCAGAAGGAAGGGCTGAAGGTGGGCGGCGTCAAGGTCGACCTCAATCTCTTTGTCGAGGAGATGGGCAAGACCGTGATCACTCAGGTCGAGGCGCCGGCGAGCGCCGACATCAGCTCGAAGGTCGCGGCCGGTGACGTCGCGGAGCTGAAGATCGAAGGCGATGGGATCGTCGCCGAGACGGCGCGTGGGGTGCACATCGGAGCCCTCGAGGCGAAGCTCGCACGCCGCCTGATCAAGTTCATGCGCGGCGGCAACCGCTATCAGGCCGGAGTGACGTCGGTCGAGGGGAACTCGGTCAAGCTGATCGTCCGCGAGACGTATCAGGATCCGAAGTTCGCCGGCAAGCCGAGCTTCCCGATGCGCCGTAAGCGCGAGGTGGAGTTCCGTCCCTACACGAAGGAAAGCTTCCTTGCCCGGGACGTCGAGGCCTACGGAGAAGAAGAGGAAGAGGGCGAGCGGCTGGCCGAAGCGCCTGCCGAGGAAGACATGGAAGAGGGAATGCACGCCGTCGAGGACGAAGGCGAATCGATCGACTTTTCGGACGAAGCCGACGGCGACCTCGGAGACGACGATGAAGAAGAAGAGTGAAGTGAGCAGGATTCAAGCGGCCGCGGCCCGGAGGTCTCTTCACCGACGCTAAGTCGGTAGTTCGCCCCCAACTCGGCAACGTCCCCGGCTTCCGCGACTTACTTCCTTCAGAAGCCGAAACCTTGCGCGAGGCGCAGGAATCGCTGCTGGGCGAAATGCGGCGATGGGGTTACCGCCACGTCATCACGCCGCTGGTCGAGAGCATGGACGTGCTCGAGCTCGGACTTGGTTCGGAGCAGCGACGACGGCTCTTCAAGTTCACAGATCCTCGCGGCGACGTAGTCGCGCTGGTCGGCGAGCGCACCGTGCCGGTCGCGCGCATGGCTGCGGGCAAGCTGCGGTCGGCGCCGCTTCCACTGCGCCTCTGCTACGCAGGTCCTGTGCTTTCGACTGATGAAGGTCGCTTCCACCACCGACGAGAGACATATCAGGTGGGCGCGGAGTTGATCGGAGCACCGGGTGCAGTCGCCGACGCCGAGGTGATCGCCCTCGCGGCGCGCTGCATCGAAGCCACCGGAATCCGTCGCTACCAGATCGATGTGGGACACGCTGAGTTCTTCCACGGAATCATGGACGCGGTTCGGCTGCCAGACGAGGTCAAAGCCGACGTGCGCGTGGCATTGGGTGCCCGAGACTTCGTGGCCCTCGAATCTCTTCTCGAATCGACCGCGCTGCGTTCGGCCGAGCATGAGCTGCTGCTGCGCTTTCCGGCTTTGCGCGGAGGACCCGAGATTCTCGAAGCCGCCGCCGGGCTGGTGCGCAACCGGCGCTCGGAAACGGCGCTCAATGAGCTTGCGCGAGTCCGCGAGCTGCTCGACTCGCACGGCCTGGGCGACGTCGTGAACCTGGATCTAGGCGCGATCCGCGATTTCGATTACTACACCGGCGTGATCTTCGAGGGTTACGGCCCCGATTTCGGGCGGCCCGTTGCGCAGGGCGGTCGCTACGACGGTCTGCTCGCGCGCTTCGGCCGTGCCGCGCCCGCGACCGGGTTCATGGTCCAGCTCGACATGGTCGCCGAGATGCTCACTCGCGCGGGCCGGCCCGCTTTGCCACGGCTCGACGCGGCGATCGCCTGGGGTGGCGACGGTCTCAGCACCGCGTTGCGTCTCGGCTCGACGTTGCGCCTCTTCGGGATGCGCGCAATCGTCGACACCGAGGAGCGCAACCCATCCGAGGCAAGGAGGTGGTGGCGGACGATCGGGACCGCGCACCTGGTGCACTGCCCAGGCAGGGGCGCGGTGGCCTGGACGGCACAGGGCCGGCGGACGCGAAGCCTGCCTGCCGAACAGGTGGCGGCGCGTCTGGCGGGAGGGATCGCGTGACTGACGATTCGATGGTCGCGATCGCCATCCCGACCGGTGTCCTGCTGCCCGGCTCGCTGCGCCTCCTCGCCACGTCGGGCATCGCCAAGTTCACGGCCGAAGAGCTGGGGCGTCAGCTGCTCATCGATCGCGGGAGGGTGCGCGTGATCCTGGTCAGGCCGACCGATGTGCCGGCCTATGTGGACCACGGCGCCGCCGATATCGGGATCGTCGGCAAGGACATCCTCTGGGAGACGCCGGGCGGGCACTACGAGCTCGTTGACCTGCGCTTCGGCGAGTGCAAGTTGGTGCTGGCTGTTCCGGACGCATCGGGCGTCGACGGGCCCGAGACATGGCCGCCCCTCATGCGCGTCGCGACCAAATATCCGCGCACGACCTCGGAGTGGTTTGAGTCGCGCGGCCAGGCGGTGGAGGTGGTGCGCCTGCACGGATCGGTGGAGCTGGCGCCGCTCGTCGGCCTGGTCGACGGCATCGTCGATCTCACCGCCACCGGCCGTACGCTGCGTGAGAACCGCCTTCGTGTGGCCGCGGTCCTGGGCGAGTCGACGGCTCGGCTGATCGCCAACCAGGCCAGCCTGAAAACGCGAACAACGGCGGTCCAGACGGCGGTGTCGAAGCTGCGGGAGGCGGCCGGCGATGGGCGTTAGGCGACTCGATGCCGCCTCGTTCGCGGAACTGACGCGAGAGCGTTCGCGGCCCGATTCGCTGGCGGCCGAGCGCGCGACCGTGGCCGAGATCTGCAGGCGGGTCCGCACGGAGGGCGATGCGGCGCTGAGGGAACTCGGCGCGAAGTTCGATGGCTGGGCGCCAGGTCCAGGCGAATCCTTCGACGTCGCCGAAACGGACTGGGTTGGCGCCTGGGATCGACTCGATCCCAAAGACATTGCGGCGCTCGGGATGGCTGCAAAAAGGATCACCGAGTTTCACGAACGACAAGTGCCCACGCCTGGCGACATGGGCGGACCGCTCAGACTTCTTACTCGGCCCGTGCGTCGGGCCGGCCTTTACGTGCCAGGGGGCCGGGTTCCTTATCCGTCTACCGTGCTGATGACCGCCATTGCTGCGCGGGTCGCTGGAGTCACCGAGATCGTGCTGGCGACTCCGCCTCGCCCAGACGGAACGGTGCCAGACGCGATCCTTGCGGCGGCGCTCATCGCTGGTGGAATCAGCCGCGTCGTCCGGGTTGGCGGGGCCCAGGCGATCGCCGCGCTCGCGTATGGGACCGAGTCGATCCCCCGGGTGGATGTCGTCGCGGGTCCCGGCAACCTGTACGTGACGCTCGCGAAACGGGAGGTCTTTGGCGCGGTCGGCGTGGATGGCATCGCCGGTCCCACCGAGGTCGTCGTCCTCGCCGACGACGGCGCCCGCCCCGACTACATCGCCGCCGACCTTGCCGCCCAGCTCGAGCACGACCCGATGGCCTGGGGCGTGCTTGTCACCAACTCGGCGCAGCTCGCGGATCGAGTCGGCGAGGAGCTCGACAATCTAGTGCGCGGGCTCGAGCGCGCCGGCATCATCCGCGAAGCGAAGTGCTACCTCGTCGTGACCCGTGACCTCGACGAGGCGGTCGCCGCCGTGGACGACTTCGCCCCCGAGCACCTCCTGGTGGTGACGCGAGATCCAGGCAGCGTCGCCGCGCGAATCGAGAATGCGGGCGCGATTTTCGTCGGGCCTTACTCGACGGTGCCGCTTGGCGACTACACCGCGGGTCCAAACCACACGCTGCCGACAGCAGGCGCCGCGCGCTTCGCGTCGCCCCTCGGCGTGCACACGTTTCTGAAGCGCACGAGCGTCCTGACTCTTGACCGCGACGACCTCGAGACGTTGCGAGACGCCACCGTGCGGCTGGCGCATCTGGAGGGGCTGGGCGCGCACGCGCACGCCGTGGAGGTTCGACTTGAGTAGGCGCAAGGGCGCGGTGACGCGCAAGAGCAAGGAGACGCGGCTGCGCGCGACCGTGGCGCTGGGCGGCCGGGGCCGGGTGCAGGTCTCGACCGGATTGCCTTTCCTCGACCACATGCTCGAGCAGGTCGCGCGCTATGGAGGTTTCGGCCTGACGCTGCGCGGTTCAGGCGACCTGCAGGTGGATCCGCATCATCTCGTCGAAGACGCGGGGATCGTGGCCGGCCAGGCGCTCTCACAAGCTCTGGGTGATCGCGCCGGCATCGTGCGCTTCGCATCGGCCTATGCGCCTCTGGATGAATCACTCGCTCGCGTGGTGATCGACCTCGGACGGCGCCCCTTCCTTTCATACAACGTGGCGCTTCGAGGACGCATCGGCACACTCGAGTCCGAAGTCATCGAGGAGTTCTGGCGCGCGTTCTCAATACACGCCGGCGCGACGATTCACGTCGACGTCATTCGCGGCCGCAACCGGCATCACATCGCGGAAGCAACGTTCAAAGCCCTGGGCCTGGCCCTGGCACAGGCCATGGCTCCGAGTGGCAAGAAAGGCGCGCCTTCTTCAAAGGGACTGCTCGGGTGATCGCGATCGTCGATTACGGCGTCGGCAACATTCGGTCCGTCGAGCGCGCCTTGCTCCACGCGGGCGCGGAGCCGAAGCTGACCGCGGACCACGGCGAGCTCGAAAATGCGGACGGAATCGTGCTTCCAGGCGTGGGGGCGTTCGCTCCCGCGCTCGAAAAGCTGTCACAGCGCGGACTCGGCCGGCGCATCGTCGAGCTCGCGAAACGCGGTAAGCCGCTGCTCGGAGTGTGCCTCGGCTACCAACTTCTGTTCGAAGAGTCCTTTGAGCGCGGACGCCACGAGGGTCTCGGCCTGCTGCCGGGTCGTGTCGTTCAGGTCGAAGGCGGCGACCGCCTGCCGGTGATTGGTTGGTGCCGCACCACCCAGACCGGTGCGTCGCCCTTGTGGGAGGGCGTGGCTGATCGCGTCTATTTCTATTACGTGCATTCGTTCACGCCGAGCGACTCGCGCGACGGCATCGGATGCACAGACCATTCGCCGGCTGCCGCCGCAGCGCGGGACAACATCATGGGTACGCAGTTTCACCCTGAAAAGAGCGGAGCCGACGGGCTGCGCATCTACTCGAATTTCTTGGGGCTGTGCTGATGCCGGCCAAGCGCGTCATCCCTTGCCTCGACGTCAAAGACGGTCGCGTCGTCAAAGGCACGCGCTTCCTCGACCTTCGCGACGCGGGCGATCCGGCCGCGCTAGCGGGCGCGTACGACCGGGAGGGGGCAGACGAGATCGTCTTCCTCGACATCACGGCGTCGTCGGACGCGCGAAAGATCCTGCTCGATGCGGTCGAGCGCACGGCCGATCAAGTCTTCATTCCGCTCGCGGTGGGCGGTGGCGTGCGCAGCATCGAGGACATGGGTGAGCTTTTGACCCACGGCGCCGACAAGGTCTCGGTCAACACCGCAGCCCTTCAAGAACCAGAGCTCATCACACGATGCGCCGACGTTTTCGGTGCGCAGTGCGTGATTCTCGCCATCGACGCGCGCAGGCGCACGGAAGGCTCGGGCTGGGAGGTGTTCAGTCACGGAGGCCGCACGGCGACGGGCCGCGATGCGGTGGAGTGGGCGGCCGAAGGCGAGCGACTGGGCGCGGGGGAGATCCTGCTCACTTCGATGGACCGCGACGGCACGCATGAGGGTTATGACATCGAGCTCGTCCGCGCAGTGAGCGACGCGGTCCGCCTTCCCGTGGTCGCGTCGGGTGGCGCGGGAACTGCGCGTCACATGTACGAAGCGCTGACTGAAGGTGGCGCGGAGGCTGCCCTGGCGGCGTCGATCTTCCACTTTGGTGAGATCTCCATTCCCGATGTGGAGAAGGAGCTCGCCAGGTTGGGTCCGGAGATGAGGCAGTGAACCCCGATTTCACCAAAGGACTCGTGCCGGCCGTCGTTCAGGACGCCGCCAGCGGCAAGGTGCTGATGCTCGCGTATATGGATCAAGAAGCCTGGGACAAGACTCGTTCCACCGGTCGCGCATGGTTCCGCTCGCGAGAGCGTGGACTTTGGGAGAAGGGCGCGACGTCCGGCAACTTCATGGACGTCATCGAGGTCCGGCTGGACTGCGACCTCGACAGCGTCCTGCTCAAGGTCAAGGCGGCCGGACCGGCGTGTCACACCGGGGCCGAGTCGTGCTTCTTCAATTCGGCCGACGCATAGATATGCAGTCATCCGTATAATCATGCGCCTTGGCTGACAAGCTCAAAGCTGCGGTTGCCGGCGCCAACGGCTATGCCGGAATGACGGCCGTGCACCTGCTGGCCCGGCATCCAGGCGTCGACCTGGTGCAGCTCAGCTCGCGCTCGTTCGCCGGAAAGCCGTACCAGGAGGTCTTTCCGCTGCTCGAGCTCGACGGTGAGTTCGTTGCAGAGCCATCGGTCGACTCGCTCGATGTCGTCTTCAGCTGCCTGCCGCACAACGTCGGCGCAGCCAGCGCGCGCGCGTGGATCGATGCCGGCGCGCGCGTGATCGACATGAGCGCCGACTATCGCCTCCGCGACCCTGAGCAGTATCCGAAGTGGTACCGGCAGCCGCATCCGGATTCATCGCTGCTCGCCAGGGCGGTGTTCGGCTTGCCTGAGCTGCATGAACGTGAGCTGAAAGACGCAGCTTTGATCGCGGTCCCCGGGTGCTACGCGACGGCTGCGATACTCGCGCTCGCGCCCGCCGTCTCCGCCGGGCTGACGGGCTCTGATGTGGTAATCGACGCCAAGTCCGGGGTGAGTGGCGCCGGTCGCTCGCCAGGCCTGGGCGTGCATTTCAGCGAGGTCAACGAATCACTTGGCGCGTACGCGATCGAAGGCCACCGGCA
Organism: Candidatus Dormiibacterota bacterium; assembly: GCA_035538475.1. Classification (GTDB taxonomy): domain Bacteria; phylum Chloroflexota; class Dormibacteria; order Dormibacterales; family Dormibacteraceae; genus 40CM-4-65-16. The sequence continues at coordinate 12,208 of DATLKH010000126.1, forward strand.
CCTCGCTGAAATCGTTCAGGAGCTGGACGCGCTCGATTCGTCGCACGAGCTCCAGGTGACCTTTGTCCCGCATCTCGTGCCGATGACGCGTGGCATCCTCGCCACTTGCTACTTCGATCTCAAAGGCTCGCTGAGCGAGCTGCAGGACGCTTATCGCGAGTTCTACGCGGGGCAGCCTTTCACGAAAGTGATCGATCGGACTCCGACCACGAAGCTCGCGACGCATTCGAACCTGTGCCTGGTCAACGTTGCGGCACAGGGCCGCAAGGCAGTCGTGACCGCCGCCCTCGACAACCTGGTCAAGGGTGCATCAGGGCAAGGCGTCGAGTGCTTCAACATCGCCTTTGGTTTCGAGCGCACGGCCGGGCTCGTCGGACCGGTTCAGTGGCCGTGACCTTCGCCCGAGGATTTCGGGCGGGAACGGCGGCTTGCGGGATCAAGGCTTTTACCGCCGGCGCGTCGGCGATCCCCCGCGATCAGAAAGACGACGTGTGCGTCGTGCACTCACTCCTTCCGTGCGATGCCGGCGGCGTCTTCACGACCAACAAGGTGAAGGCCGCGTCGGTGGTGATCGATCAGCTGCACCTGCAGCGCAACCGCGTGCAGGCTCTGACCGTGAACTCGGGCAATGCGAATGCATGCACCGGTGCGCAGGGCTTTCGTGACGCGCTGCTGATGGCGAAGCTGTCGGCCGACCGGCTCGACCTCGACCCCGACCAGGTGTTGGTGAGCTCGACGGGAGTCATCGGCCGCTACTTGCCGATGGATGCGCTGAAGCAAGGCATCACGCGCGCCTGCGAGAACCTGAATGCGGATTCCGGCGAGGCGGCCGCCCGAGCCATCATGACGACCGACACCGTGCCGAAAACGGCGAAGCTCGAGCTCGAGCTCGGTGGAACGACGATTCGGCTGGGCGGTATGTGCAAGGGTTCAGGAATGATCCATCCCAACCTTGCGACCATGCTTGCGTTCATCACGACCGACGCCGCAGTCGAGCCTGGCCTGATGGAAAAGCTAGTCGCACCGGTGGCCGATCAAAGTTTCAATCAGGTCAGCATCGATGGCGACAGCTCGACCAACGACACGTTTCTGATCCTGGCAAACGGAGCAGCCGGGAACCAACCGGTGCGCGAAGGCAGTCCCGAGGCGGACGCGCTGCAAGCCGGATTGACGCAGATTGCGCAGCAGCTGGCTAGATCGATCGCCCGCGACGGCGAAGGCGCGACCAAACTCATCACGGTCAAAGTCCGCGACGCCGTCTCCGATGGCGACGCGCGGCTCGCGGCGCGGGCCGTCGCATCATCGAGCCTGGTCAAGACCGCGGTTCACGGGGGCGACCCGAACTGGGGCCGGATCGTGTGCGCGCTCGGTTACAGTGGCGCCGAGCTCGCCCTCGACCGTCTCCATCTCAAAGTGGGCGGCCTGGTCGTCTTCGAGCGCGGTGCAGGAGTCGACGTCGACCTCGCGGCCGTGCGCCGCGCGTTCGAGCAGCCGGAGATCGAAATCGTGGCCACACTCGGGCTCGGCGACGGCCATGCGGAGTCCTGGGGCTGTGATTTATCGGAGGAGTACGTGCGCATCAACGCGGAGTACACGACATGACGCTGACGGTCGAAGAGCGCGCCAAGGTCCTGGTCGAGGCGCTCCCGTACATCAAACGGTTCCACGGTCAGGTCGTGGTGATCAAGGTCGGCGGCAACGCGCTCGAGCAGGCGAAGGACGACACGCTATTGGACGTCGTTCTGCTGCGTTACGTCGGCATGCAGCCCGTGGTGGTGCACGGCGGCGGACCCGAGATCACCGCCATGAGCGAGCGCCTGGGCCTCAAGGCGGAGTTCAAGAACGGGCTGCGCGTCACCGACGAAAAAACGATGGAAGTGGTGAAGATGGTGCTGACCGGCAAGGTCAGTCCGGACATCGTCGCCTCGATTCACAGGCTCGGCGGCCAGGCAGTCGGCATGAGCGGCGAAGACGGCCCGACGATCATCGCCGAGCCACTCGATGAGTCGATGGGCTTCGTCGGGCGGGTGACGCAGGTCAACAAAGAACCCATCACGGCGCTGCTCGCCCGCGGATACATTCCGGTCATCGCGTCGATCGGCCTGGGCTACGACGGCCATGCGTACAACATCAACGCCGACACCGTCGCCGCCGAGATCGCGGTTGCTCTGAAAGCAGCCAAGGTCATCCTGCTCACCGACGTCGAGGGCGTGAAGGGCGTCGATGGATATGTGCTTCCGGTCCTGACGATCGAGGATGCGCACAAGCGCATGGAGGCAGGTCAGATCACCGGCGGCATGCTGCCCAAGCTCGAAGCGTGCCTGCGGGCGCTCGACGGCGTGCCGCTCGCCCACATCATCGACGGCCGAACCAAACATGCACTCCTGCTCGAGCTCTTCACGGAAGCCGGCATTGGAACCATGGTCACGCCTTGACGACGATCGAGATCGCGGATCGCTATCTGATGCAAACCGGACGGCGGCTTCCGGTCACGTTCGTGCGCGGCAAGGGCGTGCGGCTGTACGACGAAGCGGGTCGCGAATACCTGGACCTGGTGGCCGGCATCGCCGTCAACCTGCTCGGTCACGCGCATCCCGACGTCGTGACCGCGGTCTCACATCAGGCCGGCCGGCTGATCCACACCTCGAACCTCTACTACTCGCAGCCGCAAACTGAGCTCGCGCGCCGGCTGGTGGAGCTGGCCTTTCCATCGCGCGCGTTCTTCTGCAACTCAGGCGCCGAGGCCAACGAGACGGCGATCAAGCTGACGCGCAAGTGGGGCGCGAAGCATCGCGATGGCGCCTTCGAGATCATCACGTCCATCGGCTCGTTTCACGGCCGCACGCTCGCCGCGGTGACCGCCGGCGGCCAGCACAAATACTCGGATCCGTTCGAACCCCTGCCGAGGGGTTTCGTGCACGTGCCCTACAACGACGTCGAGGCAATCAAAGAAGCCACGACCGAGAAGACCGTGGCCGTGATGCTGGAGCCCGTCATGGGCGAGATCGGCGTCATCCCCGCCGCCGATGGCTACCTGCGCAAAGTTCGCGAGTGGTGCGACCAGCACAACCTGCTGCTGATCCTCGACGAAGTGCAGACCGGGTTCGGCCGGACGGGCCGGTGGTTTGCCTTCCAGCATGCCGGAGTCACTCCCGACGTGATGACGCTCGCAAAGGGCCTGGGCGGTGGCATCCCGATTGGGGCGTGCCTGGCCAACCCGCGCGCCGACGTCTTCGAACCCGGCGACCACGGTTCGACGTTCGGCGGCAATCCGCTGGCGTGCACCGCCGCGCTCGCCGTGCTGCACGTGATCGAACGGGACGGGCTGGTCGGTCATGCAGCCGAGATGGGCGATCTGCTGAAAGCGGCGCTCCAGGATATCGGAGCCAAAGAGGTGCGTGGCGCAGGTCTGATGCAGGCCATGCAGTTCGAAGAGCCGAAAGCCAAACCCTTCCAGCAAGCGTGTCTCGAATCCGGGTTGATCGTCAACGCGGTCGACGACCACACCGTGCGCCTGGTTCCGCCACTGATCCTCACGCCAGACGACATCGATGAAGCGCACTCGAAGATGAAGAAGGCGGCGGGATGACCCTCACTAAAGCCGAGCGGCACACCGCGATCCTCGAGCTGGTCAATCGCGGCTCCGTGCACACCCAGCAGGAGATCGCCGCGGCGCTGGCAAGAAAGGGAATGCGAGCCACGCAAGCCACGATCTCGCGCGACATTCAAGAGCTCGGGCTCGTTCGGGCCGGCAGCGGCTACCGCAGCTCCGCAGCCTTGGTGCGAGAGCTGGTGCTTTCGGTCGAAATCGTCGACCCGGTCGCGGTGATCAAGACACCGCCAGGCACCGCGAATCTGGTCGCTCGGCGCATCGACGAGGCTGCGCTGTCACAGATTGCCGGCACAGTGGCCGGCGACGACACGATCATCGTCGTGCTGCGCAATCGCAGCGCCAGCCGCGCGCTGAGAGATCTCCTCGCGAATGGCGTCTAAAAAACTTGTACTGGCCTACTCGGGCGGCCTCGACACGTCGGTCGCGATTCGCTGGCTGAAAGACCAAGGCTGGGACGTGATCGCGTTCACGGTCGACCTGGGGGAAAAGAAGGACCTCGACGCAATTCAAGCGCGAGCCTTGAAGATCGGCGCGTCGGCGGCGTATGTCGCGGACGGAAGGCTTCCCTTTCTGCAGCTCTTCGTGTGGCCCTCGCTTCAAGCAGGGGCCGTATACGAGAAGGAATATCCCCTGGCCACAGCGCTGGGCCGGCCTTTGATTGCAGCCATGATGGTCGAGGTCGCGCGCCGTGAGGGCGCCCAGGCGATCGCCCATGGCTGCACGGGCAAGGGCAACGATCAGGTGCGTTTCGACGTCACGACCGCCGCTCTGGCGCCCGACCTTCAGGTCGTGGCGCCCGTGCGTGAGTGGGGCATGAATCGCGACGACGAGATCGAATATGCGAAAAATCACGGGATCGAGGTTCCCGCGACAACTCGCTCGCCCTATTCGACGGACGAGAACCTGTGGGGACGCTCGATCGAAGCGGGCGTGCTCGAGGATCCGTGGGCCGAGCCGCCTAAGGATGTCTACGCGTGGACGCGCGATCCGCGGCAGTGCCCGGATGAAGCCGCTTATGTGGAGATCGGATTCAAAGAAGGAGTGCCGGTTTCGCTCGAAGGCAAGCCCATGGGCGCGCTCGATCTGGTGGCGGAGCTCAACCGGATCGGAGGTGAGAACGGGGTGGGACGGATCGATCACCTCGAGAATCGGTTGATCGGCATCAAGTCTCGCGAGATCTACGAAGCGCCGGCCGCGGTGCTTCTGCTGCAAGCACACCAAGCGCTCGAGGACATCACCCTGCCAAAGGAGGTTGCGCGCTTCAAAGATCTGGTCGCTCAGCAGTGGGCGCAGATGGTGTACGACGGTCTGTGGTTCAGCCCGCTGCGTGATGCCCTGTATGCCTTCGTCGCGGAGACGCAGCGGCACGTCAGCGGTGAAGTCCGACTGAAGCTTTTCAAGGGCTCGTCGCACGTCGTCGGACGGAAGTCTCCGCAACAGCTCTATCAGCTCGCGCTGGCGACATATGGGAAAGGCGACGAGTTCGACCAGTCGGCCGCGGCCGGCTTCATCAAGCTGTGGGGTATGGGCGTGCGCACAGCGGCCCAGGTTCAGGGCCGGCTCCAAGATCGGGATTTGAAGAACCTGCTGGGCGACGTGAAGAGGCTCACGCCATAGCAAAGAAGGGCGGGAAGATGTGGGGCGGCCGCTTCGAGCGAAGCCTGTTACCTGAGCTCGAGGAGTTCGCATCCTCTTTGGACGCTGACCAATATCTCTACCACTTCGACCTCCAGGGGAGCGTTGTCCACGCGCGGGCCCTTCAGAAAGCGGGGATCCTCTCAGGCTCCGAGCTCGCGGAAATCGAGCGAGGTCTGCAGCAAATCCGCACGGAGTTCGAGGGCCGAAGCTTTGCGTTCGCGGAGACCGACGAGGATATCCACACCGCGATCGACCGCCGGCTGACCGAACTGACGCCGGCCGGCGCAAAGTTGCATGCCGGGCGATCCCGCAACGAGCAGATCGCCTTCGATCTGAGGCTCTACTGCCGCGAGGAGGCGCAGGTCGCCACGGCTGTGTTGGCTTCGGTCGTGGATGAGCTTGCGGCCAAAGCTGAGGCATATGCAGACGTCCCGATGCCCGGCTACACCCATCTCCAGCGCGCGCAGGTGGTGACTGTTGGCTACCACCTGCTGGCCCACGCCGAGGCGCTTTTTCGGGACATCGATCGATTTGCGGTGGCTTACGAAAACGCCGAAAAGATGCCACTGGGATCGGGGGCGCTGGCCGGTACCACATTGCCACTGGCCAGAGAGGCGATGGCTAGAGAGCTGGGCCTCGCCAGGGTCACCGAGAACAGCATGGACGCCGTGTCGGATCGTGACTTCGCGCTCGACCTCGTTTACGCGTGCGTTTCGACGTCGATCCACCTCAGCCGTCTCGCTGAGGACATCGTGCTGTGGGCGAGCTCCGAGTTCGGCTTCGTTCGGCTGGCCGACGAGATCGCGACCGGTTCGAGCCTCATGCCGCAGAAGAAAAACCCCGACATCGCCGAGCTGATCCGTGGTCGCGCGGGCCGTTCCCTCGGAGCTTTTGTCGCCCTTGCGACCGTCCTCAAGGGGTTGCCGCTTACATACAACCGCGACTTGCAGGAAAGCAAAGAGTCCCTGTTCGCGGCGGTCGATAACGTCCTGCAGACAGGGGAGGCGGCAATGGTTCTGGTTGAGCATCTTGATTTCGATCGGGAGAGGGTCACCGCTGCTGCCTCCGATCCGACGCTCCGCGCAACCGACGCCGCCGAGGAACTGGTTCGGAAGGGGACCCCTTTCCATGAGGCGCACGAAGAGATCGGTCGCCTCGTCCGTGACGGCGGGTTCGTGCCGCCCTGGGACGTCGAGACGTCGATTGCCAAACGCGTTTTCGGGGTTGCCAAACGGGCCCACGCGATCAGACGCAAAGTCGCACGCGTGAAGCTTTAGGCTTCGGCCGTGCTACTCGCCGTCGACGTCGGCAACACCAACGTGACCTTCGGCCTTTTCGAAGGCGACCGGCTCGTCGCCGACTGGAGGGTGACCTCGCACCGCGAACGAACGGCGGACGAGATGGCCGTGGAGCTCCGCCAGCTCTTCTCGCTCCGCAGTTTCGAGCTCTCGGTGGTCGACGGGGTCGTGATCTCGAGCGTGGTGCCGACGTTGAACCCGGCCCTGGTCGAGGCCTCGCGTCGCTATCTGAAGTGTGAGCCGGTGATGGTCGGGCCGGGCGTCCGCACGAGCGTGCGCATCCGCTACGAAAACCCGAAGGACGTGGGCGCCGATCGGATCGCCAACGCACTGGCCGCCTACGCGAAGTACGGCGGCCCCGTGATCGTGATCGATTTCGGCACCGCCGTCACCTATGACGCGATCAGCGCGGGAGGTGAGTATCTGGGCGGCGCCATAGCGCCGGGCGTCGAGATCTCGCTAGATGCGCTGGTCTCACATACCGCGATGCTGCGGCGCGTCGAGCCGGTGGCGCCGGACTCGGTGATCGGGCGCAACACCGTCAGCTCGATTCAGTCCGGACTGGTCTGGGGTTTTGTCGCCCAGGTGGAGGGCATGGTCAAACGGATGGTCGAGGAGCTGGGGGGCAAGGCGCACGTGGTGGCGACCGGTGGCCAAGCCTCCCTCGTCGCCGGCTTGACCCACGTGATCGAGGCGACCGACCCGCTGCTGACCCTCGAAGGTTTACGGCTTATCTACGCTCAAAACTCGGACGGGGGTGTTACAAGGTAGCCTCCCGATGAAGACCGCCTCGGAGCTCAACCTCTACATCCTCGATGGGAAGGAGTCGGAGCTCGCGAGCCTGGTGGCCGCAAGTGGGCTGGAGGCGCGTCCGCTCACCGACCCGCAAGCGGTCGACCCACCGGCAATCGTTCTGATTGCGGCAGGCGGCTCCGTGCCTCAGAGCCTCGAAGCGGTCACCGTTCAGATTCCGGCCGGCGCGTCGCCGCAAGCCATCCGAGAGCTGGTTCGGGTGGCTGCCGAGAACATCGACCTTCGAGAGCAGCTGAGCCACCTGGAAGCCGAGGCTCGGCGGCGCCACCGCCAGTTCAAAGAGCTCAACCGCATCGGGATCGCGCTCTCGGCCGAAAAGGACATCGACCGCCTGCAGTCCTTCATCTTGACCACGATGCGTCAACTGACTCACGCAGACGGGGCGAGCTTGTGGCTGAAGATGGAAGACGAGGGCGTGCCGAAGCTCTTTCTGGCCTCGAGTCAGAACCACTCGATCGACAAGAGCACTTACTCCGCGTTCACCGTACCGGTCGACGGCAAGACGGTTGTTGGATACGCGGTCTTGATGGGCTCCTCGCTGATCTATGAGGATGCCTACAACCCGCCGCCTGGAAAACCCGCAGGCGGGCGGACGTTCGACTCGCAGTTCGGCTACCGGACCAAGTCGATGCTCACGGTTCCGATGCGCGACTACAACAACGAGGTCGTGGGAGCGGTTCAGCTCGTCAATGCCAAGCGGCGATTTGAGACCAGGCTGACCGTCGAGAACGTCGACACCGAGGTCATCAGCTTCCAGCCGGACGACCTCGAGATGATCGAGTCGATCGCGAGCCAGGCAGCTGTCGCGCTCGACAACAAGAACCTTCTCGAATCGATCCAGAGGTTGTTCGATGGATTCGTGGAGGCGAGCGTGACTGCGATCGAGCAGCGAGATCCGACGACCGCGGGTCATTCAGGTCGAGTCGAAGGATTGACGACGCGCCTCGCGCGCGCGATCAATGAGATCGCTGTAGGTCCGTACTCGGAGCTCAACTTCTCCGAGGATCAGCTCAAAGAGCTGCGTTACGCGTGCCTGCTCCACGACTTCGGCAAAGTCGGTGTGCGCGAGCACATTCTCGTCAAGGCCAAAAAGCTGATACCGGGGCAGCTCGAAGTGATTCAGGCGCGCTGGCAGTTCATCGAGCGTTCTTTGCAAGTCAAGTACGCGACTGAGAAGTTGGAAGCGATGCGAGCGGGCAATAACGGTCAGGTGATCGAGGAGATAGATCGCAGGTTGAGAGAGGAGCTGGCGCAGCTCGCGCGCTGGATCAACGAAATCGTCCAGGCAAACGAGCCGACCGTGATGCCCGAGGACAAAGCCTCGATGCTCGAGTTCCTCGCGCAGCAGACCTACTACGACATTTCAGGCAATGCCCACCCGATGCTCGAGCCGCAGGAGTTTCGATTTCTCTCGATTCGAAAAGGAACCCTCGACCCTCAAGAGCGCCTCGAAATGGAGGCGCACGTCACTCACAGCTTCCATTTCCTGACCAAGATTCCGTGGACTCCGGTCATGAAGCGAATTCCGGAGATTGCCTATGGTCACCATGAGAAGCTCGATGGCTCGGGCTATCCGCGGGGGTTGACCGGTGAGCAGATCCCGCTCCAGGCGAAGATGATGACCATCTCGGACATCTATGACGCGTTGACGGCCACCGACCGACCATATAAGCGAGCGGTGACACCGGCAACAGCACTCGACATCCTCCATGAGGAAGCTGAGGACGGCAAGCTCGACAAGGGCTTGCTCGAAGTCTTTGTGTCCAAACGCATCTACGAGCCGGATTACCCCACGAAGTCAGAGGCAAAGCCGTGACTTCGCGGGGACCCCTGGAAAACGCATCATGAGAGTCAAGTTCTGGGGTACGCGGGGCACTCGCCCAACACCCGGAAGGCGAACGTTGCGATATGGCGGGAACACGACCTGCCTCGAAGTTCGGGATCAAGAGAACAACCTCCTCATCATCGATTCCGGATCAGGGATTGCAGAGCTGGGCAGTGCGTTCAAACCCACGGAGCCGGTGCAGGCTCACCTCTTGATCACGCACACGCACCTCGATCACATCCAGGGCTTTCCGTTCTTTCTTCCTGCCTTCGTGCCGGGAACGCACCTGACCATCGTCGGCCCCGCTGGATCCGCGAAGTCGCTCCAGGCGGCGTTTGCGGATCAAACCGACCCCGCGTACTTTCCCGTGCGGCTGAGTCACATGCCGGCGGAAATGGAGTTCATCGAGCGCAATCCTGGAGAGACGTTCGAGGTGGGCGCGCTGCGGATCACGCCGCATCTCTTGATGCATCCGATTCCAACTTTTGGATATCGCATCGATGAGGGCACTTCACGTTTCTCCTTCGCAACTGACAACGAGATTGCGCTGTTCGCCAACGGAAGCAATGGCACGCTCAAAGACCTGGCCAACTGGTGCCGCGATTCAGACTTGCTCGTGCACGACGCGCAGTACAGCACCGAGGAATACAAAACTCATGCCGGCTTCGGCCACTCCACTTTCAACGAGGCGCTGGCCCTGGCCCAGCACGCGGGCGTGAAGGAGCTCGGTTTCTTTCACCATGATCCGAGCCATTCCGACGACGATGTCGATGCTCTGATCGAGGAGGCTTTGGGTACGCATCGCTCGGCCGGTGGCGCCGACATCAAGTGGTTCCCCGCTGCTGAGGAGCTGGAAGTCGCCCTGTAGGTAGCCGCTAGTCTTTTCCGATCGTGACGGAAGAGATCGACCAGGAACTCCCTTCGGTCATGCGCGACCGGCGCGAGAAGCTTTTGCGGCTGCGCGAGGCGGGTATTGATCCTTACTCTCGCGGCTTCAAGCCCACGCGTAGCACCGAGGCCGCTCGAGCGATGCTCGGCGATGCGGAGCGCACCGAAGCGGTGTCGCTGGCCGGTCGGTTGATGGTGAAGCGACTGCAAGGTGGGCTCGTTTTCGCCGACCTGCAAGACGGAAGTGGACGGATTCAGCTGATGGCAGCCCGCAACATCATCGGCGACGAGCAGTTCGCCCTCTTTGCGGATCTGGATGCCGGTGACATCGTCGGCGTGAACGGTCCGATCTTCCGTACCAAGCGGGGGGAGATCACAGTCGAGGTCCACTCGTTCCAGCTGCTGACCAAGTCACTGCGGCCGCTGCCGGAAAAATGGCACGGACTTCGAGACGTCGAGATCCGTTATCGCCAGCGTTACGTGGACCTGATCGCCAATCCGCAAGTGCGCGAGGTGTTTCGCGTGCGCACCAGGATGATCACCGCGATGCGCGGACTGCTCGACGAGCGTGGCTTCATCGAGGTCGAAACGCCGGTGCTGCAGGACGTGCCCGGTGGCGGCCATGCCCGGGCGTTTCAAACGCATCACAACGCGCTCGACCGTGAGCTCTACCTGCGGATCGCCCTGGAGCTGCACCTCAAGAGGCTCCTGGTCGGCGGGCTCGAACGCGTGTATGAGATCGGCCGCGTTTTTCGCAACGAAGGCTTGTCGCCTCGGCACAATCCCGAGTTCACGATGCTCGAGTTCTATCAGGCCTATGCCGACTACGAGGACATGATGCAGCTCAACGAAGACCTGGTCGTGGTCGCTGCAATGGCCGCGGGAAGGCAGCTCGAGACCACGTATCAAGAGGAACCCATCAATCTCACCCCGCCGTTCCGGCGGGAGCGCATGGCGGATCTGGTGCTCGAACACACCGGCCGGCACGCGGTTGGCGAGGAGCTGAACGATCTTTTCGAGGAGCACGTGCAGCCAAGGCTGCGCCAGCCCACGTTCGTGCTCGACTATCCGATCGAGGTGTCGCCGCTGGCACGGCGGCGCGAGGACGATCCACGATTTGTGGAGCGATTCGAGCTGATCATTCTCGGCCGCGAATATGCCAACGCTTTCACGGAGCTCACCGACGCGGTCGACCAGCGGCAGCGCTTCGAAGCCCAGGCTGAACAGCGCGCCGCGGGCAATGTGGAAGCGCATCCGATGGATGAGGACTTCCTTCGCGCCGTCGAGTATGGGCTGCCGCCGTGCGGCGGACTTGGGATGGGCATCGACCGGCTCGTGATGTTGCTCACGGATCAGCCGTCGATACGAGACGTGATTCTTTTCCCAGTGATGAAGTCGGAAGCCTGATGCTGTCGCTCGAATTCATTCGGAAGAATCCAGAGGTCGTGCGCACGGCGGCCGAGCTGAAGGGCGAGCCCGCGCCCATCGATGAGATTCTCGAGCTCGACCGGCAGTGGCGCGATCACCTGCACAAAGCAGAGACCCTCAAAGCCGATCAGAACCGGCTTTCGAAGGAGTTCGCGCAGTCCCGCGATGAAGCGCTGAAGGCGAAGCTTCGAGATCTTGCCGAAGTGTCGAAGGCGGAGCTGCTGCTGGCCGAGACGGCCAAGACCGAGCTCGACTCCCTTCTGCTTCGCGTTCCGAATGTCTTTCACGAGTCTGTGCCGGTCGGCGCAACCGAGGCGGACAACAAAGTCGTGAGGGAGTGGGGGAACAAGCCGGATTTCGACTTCGCTCCGCGTACGCATTTCGACCTCGGCGAGTCGCTGGGCATCCTGGACTTCGAGCGCGCCGCGCGCGTCGCGGGATCGCGTTTTGGCTTTCTGATCGGGGAGGGGGCGCGGCTGGAGCGCGCGCTCGTGCAGTTCATGCTCGACGTGCACACGCGCGAGCACGGATACACGGAGGTCTGGCCGCCGATGCTCGTCAACAGCGGGTCGATGGTCGGAACGGCGAACCTGCCGAAGTTTGCGGACATGGCGTTCAAAGTCGAGGGGCACGATCTGTGGTTGATCCCCACGGCCGAGGTACCGGTGACGAACATGCACCGCGAAGAGATCCTGGACGGCGATCGGCTGCCGCTGAAGTACGTGGCATACGCGCCGTCATGGCGCACCGAGGCCGGAGCCGCAGGAAAGGACACGCGCGGGTTCATCCGCCTGCATCAGTTCTCGAAGGTCGAGCTGGTGAAGATCACGACCGCCGAAACGTCACTGGAAGAGTTCGAAATGTTGACGCGTGACGCGGAAGACGTTCTGCAGCGGCTCGGGCTGCACTATCAGGTGATGGCGATGTGCACGGGTGATATGGGTTTCGCGCAATACAAGAAGTACGACTTGAATGCATGGAGCCCGGGCCTCGATCGCTATCTCGAGGTGTCGTCGTGCTCGACGTTCAACGATTTCCAGGCGATGCGCGCGAATCTGCGGTACCGGCCGGAGCGAGGCGCGCCACCGCGATTCGCGCACACGATCAATGGCAGTGGACTGGCACTACCGCGCACGATCGATGCTGTGATCGAGACGTACCAGCGGTCGGATGGAATGATCACGGTGCCGCCGGTGCTGCGTCCGTATATGGGTGGGGTGGAGCTGATCGGCGCCCGGTAGGTTCGTCCGAATAACCACACTTTGGCGCCAAACACGCCTTTCGCGACCCGGTATTTGACCCGTTTGACGCCACAGAGGTGCTTCGT
>DATLKH010000127.1:0-4337 GCA_035538475.1 Candidatus Dormiibacterota bacterium
TCGATGGCGTGCCGGGCGTCGCCGGCTTCGAGATCAACATCTCCTGTCCGAACGTCGAGCAGGGCGGACTGTACTTCGGCAACGATCCCCGCGCTGCCGCGGCGGTCACTGAAGCGGTCCGGAAACGAACGGAGCTGCCGGTCTGGGTCAAATTGACGCCGATGGTCAGCGATATCGGCGTGATCGCCCGGGCCGTCGAGTCGGCCGGCGCGGACGCACTGTGCGCGATCAACACGTTCGTCGGCATGTCGATCGATCTCAACAGTTACAAGCCCCGCCTGAGCTTTCGAACCGGCGGGCTGTCGGGGCCCGCTATCCGCCCGCTGGCGGTTCACCTGGCGCACCAGGCGGCGCGCGCGGTGCGAATCCCGGTGATCGGCATCGGCGGGATCATGCGCGCGGATGACGCGCTCGAGTTTCTGGTTGCGGGATGCACGGCCGTGCAGGTCGGCACGGCGACGTTCGCCAACCCGCGCGCCATCGCGGAAGTGCACGACGGGATCGCACTGATCCTCGAGCGTCGCGGATTGAAGTCGCTCGACGAGTTGCCGCGCTACCTCCCTCGTGACTGACGTGGAAGAAAGACCGCCTGCCCTGTCTCACTCAGAAGCCCTCCAGATCCTCGCCACCGAGCACTGGAGCCTCCTCGCCACCCGCTCGCTCACCTATCAGGAGTCATTCGGCCGCGTGAACATGTTTCTCGCGATTCTCTCGGGTGCGGTGATCGCGCTCGCCCTCGTGGCGCAAGCCGATCATTTTGGAACGGCCTTCATTTCGATCGCGGTGTTCATGTTGTCGGTCGTCTTCTTCGTCGGACTGCTCACGGTGCGGCGCCTGCTGATGCTCAACCTCGACGACTACATGTGGGTCGTGGCAATGAACCGGATCCGCAACGCCTACCTGGCGCTCCACCCCGAGCTCGAGCCGCACTTCACCACGAGCCCTCACGACGATCTGCACGGGGTGCTTCAGACCCTTGGCGTCGAACCCGTCGGCGCGTCCCGCCTTGGCTCGGTATTTCATAGTCTCGTCACACTGCCTGGAATGCTGGGCGTTATCGTCGCTTCGGTTGGTGGCGCGATCGGCGGCCTGATCGCGTCCGGTTTCGGCGCGCCCCCGGCCGTCGTGCTCCTGGTGGGCCTGGTTTTCTTCCTCGCCGCAGTCGCGGTGGTCGCGATCTGGGGCCGGAGCTCGGTCCGAAGGCCGAGCGCCAACCTCAAATCCCGTTTTCCGTCGAAGTAACCAGAGAGGCGTACGTGGGTGCGCTGCATAGTCCGGACAATGCGCCACCCAGCCGAACAAAACGCTCACAAAGTCCGGACTAAGCGCCGCCTATGCGCGAAGGAATGCCGAATGCCGTCCGTCAAGCGTCAGAATCGGTAACTCATGCTCGAAGTCGAGGGCCTCTCGAAAAGTTACGGCGAAGTGCTCGCGCTCAAAGACCTGTCGGTACGGGTCGAAACCGGCGAGTGCCTTGTGCTGCTCGGCCGCAACGGCGCCGGAAAGACGACGGCGCTGCGCTGCATGGCAGGGGTCTTGGTGCCAGGCGCCGGCACCGTCCGGGTGGATGGCGTCGACTCAATCGAGGATCCGGCCGGTGTGCGTGCGCGCGTCGGGTTGATGCCTGAGGTGCCCGGGCTGTACGAGCGCATGTCGGCCCGCTCCTACCTCGATTACTTCGGAGCGATCTATGACCTCGAGCCGTCGGCCCGCGCGCGGCGCATCGAAGAGCTGCTCGAGACCTTCGACCTTGCAGATGCCGGTGATCGCTGGCTAGGCACCTACTCCAAGGGCATGCGCCAGAAGGTGGCGCTGATTCGCGCCACGCTGCACCGCCCGCGCTTGATCCTCGCCGACGAGCCGACTTCCGCGCTGGATCCCGACAGCGCGCGCCGGGCCTGGGGCTACCTCAAGGATCTGCAGAAGGACGGCTGTGCGCTGGTGATCTGCACGCACAACATGGAAGAGGCGGAGTACATGGCCGGCAACATCGGGATCATGTCTGCCGGACGCGCGCTTGCCATCGGCAGCGTGAGCGAGCTTCGCCGGCGGTCGGGGATAGCGCCGCGGCACGAGCTGCGCGAGCTTCCGTCACTTCAAGACATTTATCTCGCCATCGTGGGGAATCACCGTGAGCTGGCTGAAACTCGATCGGCGTAAAGCAGCCTTGGTGGCGACCCGCGACCTGCGGGACGCGACCAGCGAGCTGCGACTCGTGGGCGCGATGCTCGCGCTGACCCTCGCGATTCCGATCGCGTCCGGTTCTGGCGTGAGAGCCCTTGCCGCCTTTGGCAGCGGCACAGCCGTCGTCAACCGTCTCTCGCTGGTGGGCGCGTTCTTCGTGGTCTTCATCCCCGCCAGCTTCTCGCTCGTGCTTGCGCTCGAATCATTTGTCGGAGAACGCGAACGCACCACGCTCGAGGTCTTGCTGTCAACGCCGCTCCGAGAGGCGGAGATCTACGCGGGGAAAGTTTTCGCGGTGCTGATCGTGTCGCTCACCCTCTGTTACGGAGGACTGCTCGTCTATTGCGTCGTGGCATTTCCAGGGCTTGGCTACTTTCCGCTCGGTGTGCTGCTGGCGCTGGCGCTTTCGACGATCTGTCAGGTGGCGGCCATGGTGGCGGGCGCGGTCATCATCAGCCTCAACGCGCGCACGATGCGCGCCGCCAACGTGATGGCCTCGTTCATCATTCTGCCGATGTCCGTCGTCCTCCAGGTCGAGGCGGCGCTCATCCTCCTCGGCCGGCCGGAGTTTCTCTGGGCATTTGCCCTGCTGATGACCGTGGTGGCAGTGGCTTTGCTGCGGATGGGCTTCAGCGGTTTTTCGCGCGAGGCGATGCTGGCCCGTGATTCCGGGTTGCGAGACCCGCTGCATCGCGCAGCCACGGCGATTCGCGCGAGTTTTGCTCGCCGGCCGGGAATCCTGCGCTTGATCTGGATGCGTCGCGTACCGATCGCGGTGGCCGCCGCCGGGTTTCCGATCGGTGCGGCGGCGGGTTATCTGGCCGGAGCCACCACCTCGATTCCGCCAACCGTGGTCCGGCCCGTGCTGACCAGCTTGATCCGTTCGAGCGGCTCCGCCGGCGGTCCGCTGCAACAGGCGCTCGCAATCTTCACGCACAACCTGGTCGCTTTCATTCTGGTCGCGCTGCTGGCCGTGATCACGGCGGGGTTGAGTGGTTTTTTGCTCACGCTCGCGCCCGGGTTCCTGCTTGGGTTCGCGGCCGCGCTGTCATCGTGGTCGATCGCGCTGTCCGGAATCGTGCCGAACGGATTCGTCGAGGTTCCGGCCGCGATCATCGCCGGCGGGCTGGCGATTCACATCGGTGCGGCAACTCTGCACATGGAGGCAAAGGGTGGCTGGACCGAGCGCGTGCTGGCCGCCGCGGCCGACTACGTGCGCGCGCTGCGGTGGCTCGTTCCGGCGCTCGCGGTCGCTGCCTTGCTCGAAACCTTCTTGGGCTGACCGAACGTTTCCGGCGTCACCAGCCGGATGGTGAGGAGCACGGCACCTGCGGTGAGCGCTCCGATGGCCATTGCCCATGGCGCGCCCAGCAGTGTGGCCAGAGCTCCAGCTTGCGCGCTGCCGATTGGACCGACCCCGATCAGCGCCTGGGCGTAAAGGCCCATCACTCGTCCTCGGAGATGATCCGGCGCGACGGTCTGGATCCGATTGTTTGCGGCCGCCACGAATGAGATCTGGCAGTACCCCGCGACGAAAAGCGCGACCAGCGAAAGCCCGTAAACACGCGAAATCGAAAACTCGAGCAGAGCTGCCACCCAGATCGCGCCCATCCAGAGCTGGCGTTTTGGATCTGCGCCGAATTGCGGGAAGAATGCGAGGGTGAGCGCTCCCGACAGCGCGCCGAGGCCCATCGCTCCCATCAAAAATCCGAATCCCTGCGCCCCGACGTGGAGAACCTGTTCGGCGAAAAGCGGGATCAGGGTCAAACGGTTCATGGCGAACAGCGAGAAGACCCCGACCGCAAGCAACATGCCTCCGACCACCGGCTCGTTTCGCGCGTACCGGGCACCTTGGGCGATGTGCTCGAAAAAGCGTTGGTCGCTGACGACGGGTTCGGCCTTCGGCAGGTCTCGCATGAGCAAGAGTGCCGCGATTGCGGCCAGATAGCTGAGCGAGTTGGCGAGGAAGCAGAGCGGCACGCCGATCGCGGCGATGAGCACGCCGGCGAGCGAAGGTCCGATGACTGCGGCGGCGTTGAAAACCGACGAGTTGAGCGCGATGGCGTTCATCAGATCCCTGCGGCCGACCATCTCGACCACGAACGCCTGCCTGGAAGGAACGTCGAACAGGTTGATGGTTCCGGTCGCAATCG
>DATLKH010000128.1:0-2714 GCA_035538475.1 Candidatus Dormiibacterota bacterium
GCTGGTACGACTCGTCAGAGATCAAATAGATCGTCCGGTCCGACGCTTCCAGAACCGCGGCGAGCCTTTCGAGCTCCTCCACGGTGAAGACTCTGCCGCTTGGATTGTGCGGTGAGTTGACGATGACGGCCCGCGTCTGCGGGGTGATGTGCCACTCGATGGCGTCGACGGGCAGCTCAAAGTCCGGCGGGGTGATGTCGACCCGCACAGGTTTGGCGCCGCAACCGAGAATCATGGGCACGTAGAAGAACCAGGGCGGCGACAGGTAGATCACCTCGTCGCCCGGATCCAGGATCGCACGCAACGTTGCCGCCAGCGCGCCGAATGAACCGGTGGTGATCGAGACATCCTGCGGGTCGAAGTCGATGCCGACGCGCTCCCGAAGCGATTCCACCGCGACCTTGACCGCTTGCGGCTCACTCATCTTGTAGGCGAACCAGTTCTTGTTCTTCGGCTCGGACCATTTCATCAACGCATCGCGGATCTGCGGCAGGGGCATCTCTTGCGGATTGCCGAGCGTGAAGTCGCAAGCGTCCGGCCTCGTCTTGCGCTCATTGAGGTTTTCATCGCCGAGGACTCTCAAGACCGGCTCGAGGTAGTCGAGCATCTGGTGGATGCTTCGCGAATGGACCCTCACACGAACTCCCCGAGCAACCCTTCTGCGGTCAAGCTGGGCGTGCGTGAGGAGACGGCGATGTAGGGCTCGTGGCCGTAGCCCTTATGCATGAGATGCGAATGCTCTCGGATCTTGATGCGCCAATCCTCGAGCTGGCTGCGATGACAGTCGATCGCGCGCATCTTCATCATGACCTCGTCGGCATCGAGCTCGATCACGAGGTCGACTTTCTCGGCGGCTTGCATTGGGAGCTCATTCGGCTCACCGCCGAGAGCGGCCGCTTCGCGGTAGAACTCCACGGTTTGCTGATCGGCGGCGATGTGATACAGCGCGGGCCGTTCCGTCTCAGCCATTGATGCGAGGGCTGCATCGGTGCATGCGCCGATGGCGATGTGATCGGGATGTCCGTAGCCACCGTCGGGACCCCATCCGACGACGACGCGCGGTCGAAGCTTTGCGACCTGCTTCCAGATCCGCTGAGTGATCTCCTGCTGGTCTGCCTTCTGCACCCCACCGTCGGCGTAGTCCCACAACTCGACCCCGCTCAACGCCAGTGCCTCGGCTGCGTCTTCGAGCTCCTTCGCCCGGATCTCTTTGAGGTCTTCTTTCTTCGCGCCCGGTGGCTTGCCCATCCATCCCGCCTCCCCAAATGTGGCGCAGATGAGATGAGTCGGGATTCCCTTCCGCGTGTGCCGCAGGATCAGCCCACCGGTGCCCATCGATTCGTCATCAGGGTGTGCGAGCACGAGCAATAAGCCACCCTTCTGCTCATCCATGAGCGATTAGGGTAGGCGGTCTTCCATCTCCCACGCGTGGTCGAGGGCGTGCCATGCGATGCGTCGCGCGGCGTAGGCCACGGGCCACTTCTCCTCGCGATTCGGATTGCGGAGGCTTTCGGCAAGCGCTTTGCGATCGGGCTGTTTCAGTCGAAGGCCGATTCGCTTCGCGTATTCCAACTCAGCTCCGAGGACGTGCTCGTACATCTCGTCGCGATCGCGGCCGCCGCCCCGCGGGCCTTTGCGCAGAGCGTTTGGTGATCTGGCCCGGACGTGGTCGAGATATTTCCAGCACGCGTCGACCAGGGCCACCATGCGCTGTGTCTCTTTCGGTGACATGGGCTTGCTTTCGGCTTTGGCGGGGAGGCCGGGCGCGCCGAAATCAGTCGTCGCGTTGCCCTTGATGCGCTCGACGACCGTGAACTCGATCGCGTCTTTGGGAAGTTCGAGCTTTGCGAGCTTGGCCACGCGCGCATAGCGCGTCTGATAGGCGGCGAGGTTTTCGAGCGCGCTCTTCGCGTCCTTGCCCGAACGGCACCACCCCGGCCAGTCGGCGGCACTGGCGAACGTCCTCTTGGCCCCTTGCTCGACATAGACACGGAACGCCGCCATTTGTTGAGCAGCTTAAGAAACGGATAGGGCGCCGCGTGGCGCCCTACCCGACGAGAAGGAAGCTCAGAGTCAGCCTGAGGTCGGCGGAGTTGTTGCAGTCGCGGGGCACGCCGCGTTCTCGCCTGATTCTTGAGCCGCGGTCTCGGACTTCTCATGCGTCGCGTCTTCATTGGAATGACCGCCGCATGGATGACCGCCGGCAAACCCGCCGGGTCGGAACGTGCCGTTGTTCTCAGCCTGCTCCTGTGACGCGGTTTCGCCGGCTTCATGGCTTGCGTTTTCATTCGAGTGGACGCCGGGTGACGGTGAGGCGGCGGCGAATGGTGCCGCGATGGCGGGCGTGTAAGTCCGGCTGAAGGCGGACGCACCCAACACCGCGCCGAAGACCATTGCCCCGGCGACGACGGAGGCAAATAAGAGGACGCGAGACTTTTTCATACGCGGAATCTTTTCGGGGCAACCTCAAAACGGCCTTGGATTCAGGTGAGAGTTTTGCCGCTTTTGGCGCCAAACGGGTGCATCAGACCGCGGCGATAGACGCTTTTGGCGCCAAAACGGTCTTAAAAGCGAGATTGGAGCGGGCGATGGGAATCGAACCCACGTAACCAGCTTGGAAGGCTGGCGCACTACCATTGTGCTACGCCCGCTTTTCGCGATCGGGTGGTAGCCCGGAGGGGATTCGAACCCCTGATCTCCACCTTGAAAGGGTG